>JAXDKY010000337.1:0-7105 GCA_034666885.1 Chloroflexota bacterium | reverse complement strand
TCGTCGCCCTTGACGAGGCCCAGCCACAGGACCACGATGCCCGGGCGCCGTAAGCGCTCGCTGTTGGAGGATTCGTCATGGCCTGGCGGTTGGACGGCACCTACTTCGAGAACTGCAACTGCGAGGTGGGCTGTCCCTGCACCGTTGCCGACTTTTCGGCCCCGGCGGACCATGACCGGTGCCAGTTTCTGATGTCGTTCCACGTCGACTCCGGGAAGATCGATGACGTTGACGTAAGCGGCCTCACCGTCGGCGTGTTCGGCGACACGCCCGCCATGATGGTCGAAGGCTCCTGGAAGGTCGGACTGTTCATGGATGCCAAGGCATCGGAGCAGCAGGGAGCCAAGCTCGCCGGCGTGTTCAGCGGGCAGATGGGCGGGCCGATGGCCGGCCTCGCGCCGTTGATCTCCGAGATGCTCGGGATGGAATCCGCGTCCATCGAATACCGCAACGACGGCCGGCATCACAGCGTGAAGATCGGCGACGGCATTTCCGTCGAGATCGACGACATTGCCTCGCCGCTCGATCCGAGTGCTCCTGCGCCGATGTTGACGGGCGTCCATCACCCGGCCGCCTCGTCGCTGACCGTCGCTCGCGGGACCGCTTCGCGCGTCTCGGCATTCGGATACGAGATCAACCTGACCGGCAAGAGCGGTTTCTCGGCGCCATTCTCGTGGGCGGGGTAGCCAGCACTCGGACTATCTGGCGCCTGACGCCCCAGGCGGCCGTCCTCCTCATCATCGCAGCGATCGCCTGGGTCGCGATCGTCACCTGGTCTCAGCAGGGCGGGCCGATGACCGGGACCATGGGCCTGGCGCTGCCGGCCTTCCTGGTCGCCTGGACGGTGATGATGGCCGCGATGATGCTGCCGTCCGTGGCGCCGGTCGCCTCGCTGTACGCGCGGTCGATCTCCGGGCGCCGCACCCTCCGCCTGACATCGTTCACGGTCGGCTACCTGGTCGTCTGGGCGTCAGCGGGCGTCATCGCGTTCGCGCTTGGTTCCTCCATCGCCGGGCTGGCTGAGGGAGATTCGCGACTCGGCACGGCGGCGGGTGTCGCCGCGTACCTGGGATGCGGCCTGTTCCAGCTGTCGCCACTCAAATACCGGTGCCTGGCGCACTGTCGGTCGCCGCTCTCGCTGTTCTTCCATTACAGCTCGTATCAGGGGCCGCTGCGTGACTTCCGGGTCGGTGCCCATCACGGCGCCTACTGTCTGGGCTGCTGCTGGGGGCTGATGGTCGTTCTGCTCGCCCTCGGCGCGATGAGCGTCGTCCCGATGCTCATTCTCGCGACCGTAGTGGTCACGGAAAAGCTTTGGTCGAAAGGCGAGGCATTCTCGCGGCTGGTCGGGGTCACCTGCCTGGGTCTGGCGGTCGCCACGATCTGGATCCCCGGGTTGGCGCCCGGATTCATGCCCAGCATGCCAACCATGTAGCTCGGGTGGCCGGTCGCCGCCGAGCATCGGTCGCGCGGCTACCATTAGCCCCCGTGACCCTGGCCCCGAACGACTTCACCCACCTCCACGTCCACTCCGAATTCAGCCTGCTTGACGGCCTCGGCCGGATCACGGAGCTGGTCGACGCGGCGGCCGCCCAGGGCATGGATGCGATGGCCATCACCGACCACGGCGCCCTCTACGGCGCGGTCGCGTTCTACCAGGCGGCGAAGAACAAGGGCATCAAGCCGATCGTCGGCGTCGAGACCTACGTGGCTCGTCGGTCCATGACGGACAAGGAGGGCAAGGCCGACAGCCAGCCCTTCCACCTGATCCTGCTGGCCAAGGATTACAAGGGCTACCAGAACCTGTGCCGGCTGGTCACCGACGCCCACATCGATGGCTACTACTACAAGCCGCGCATCGACCGCGAGCACCTCGCCAAGTACAGCGAGGGCCTCATCGGCCTCAGCGCGTGCCTCGGTGGCGAGGTCGCCAAGGCGCTCGAAGTCGACGACTGGGAACTGGCCCGCAACGTCGCCGGTGAGTACAAGGACATCTTCGGCAAGGACGGCTTCTTCCTCGAGTTGCAGGACCACGGCCTGCCGGAGCAGCGCCGCCTGAACGAACAACTGCTGCGCCTTGCCCCGGAGGCCGGCCTGCCGCTGGTCGTCACGAACGACCTCCACTACGTGCGTCAGGACCAGTCGGAGGCGCACGACGTCCTGCTCTGCGTCGGGACCGGCAACAACCTCGACACCCCCGGCCGGCTCAAGTTCGAGACACCCGAGTTCTACGTGAAGTCCGCAGCCCAGATGGGGGCGCTCTTCCCGGACCAGCACGAGGCCATCCTCAACAGCCGGCGGATCGCCGAGATGACCGACATCGAGCTGCCGCTCGGGCAGCTACGGATCCCGCACTTCCCGGTCCCCGAGGGCTACACGATCGAGACCTGGCTGCGCGCCGAGTGCCAAGCGGGCCTGGAGCGTCGCTACGGGACGGTCACCCCCGAGCTCCAGCAGCGCCTGGACTACGAGCTCGGCGTGATCATCCAGATGGGGTATCCGGCCTACTTCCTCATCGTCGCCGACTTCATCGCGTTCGCCCGGCGCGAGGGCATCCAGACCACGTGCCGCGGCAGTGCCCCGGGGAGCATCGTCACCTACACGCTCGGCATCACGCCGGTCGACCCGATCCTCTACCAACTCCCGTTCGAGCGGTTCCTCAACCCTGACCGTGTGACGATGCCGGATATCGACGTCGACTTCGAGGACGGCCGCCGCGACGAGGTGATCGCCTACGTCGGGCGCAAGTACGGCCAGGACCACGTGGCCCAGATCATCACGTTCGGCACGATGCTGGCGCGGGCCGCGATCCGCGACGTTGGCCGGGTCCTGGGGCACTCCTACGGCGAGGTCGACCGCATCGCCAAGGCCGTCCCGAACCAGCTCGGCATCACGCTCGACGAGGCGATCAAGACGGCCCCGGCCCTGCGTGAGCAGGTCGAGGCCGATCCGGCGATCAAGCGGGTCACCGATTTCGCCCGCCACCTCGAGGGCGTCGCCCGCAACGCCAGCACCCATGCCGCCGGGGTCGTCATCAGCCGCGAGCCCCTCACCGAGCTCATGCCGCTCCAGAAGGCAACGAACTCGGACTCGCTGATGACCCAGTACGAGATGCACGCCATCGAGGCGATGGGCCTCCTCAAGTTCGACTTCCTGGGCCTGTCGAACCTGACCATCCTCCGCCAGGCGGTCGACTTCGTGAAGGAGAATCGCGGCATCACCATCGACCTGGACGCGATCCCCCTCGACGACGGGAAGACGTTCGAGCTGCTGGCGTCGGGCGAGACGACCGGCATCTTCCAGCTCGAGTCGGCGGGCATGCGCCGCTACATCCGCGAGCTGCGCCCGACCTCCGTCCACGACCTCGCGGCCATGGTGGCCCTCTATCGCCCGGGGCCCATGGACAACATCCCCGCGTACATCCGCCGCAAGCACGGGCTGGAGCCCGTGACCTACCTCCACCCGCTGCTCGAGCCGTACCTCGAGAAGACGCACGGGATCTTCGTGTACCAGGAGGACATCATGTCCGCCGCGGTGGCCCTCGGCGGCTTCACCGGCCCGGAAGCGGACACCCTCGGCTACGCGATCCGCAAGAAGAAGTCGAGCGTCCTTCGAGCCCAGAAGGAGAAGTTCGTCCGCCAGGCGGGCGAGCGCGGCGTCGAGCCCAAGGTCATCGACGCCGTCTTCCACGCCTTCGAACCCTTCGAGCGGTATGGGTTCAACAAGGCCCACGCCACCTGTTACGGGTTGATCGCCTACCAGACCGCCTACCTCAAAGCGAACCACACGGTCGATTACATGACGGCCGTGCTGACGGCGTTCCGGGCGAGCGAAGAAAAGGTCGCCGCCGCGGTCGCCGAGTGTCGCCGGATGAGCATCGAGGTGCTGCCGCCGGACGTGCACACGAGCCATCTCGAGTTCACCGTCGAGGGCGATGCCATCCGGTTCGGTCTGTTGGCCGTCAAGAACGTCGGGCAGGGCGCCATCGAATCGATCATCGCGGCGCGCGCCGAGGGTGGTCCGTTCCGATCCCTGACCGACTTCTGCACCCGGATCGACCTGCGGCTCTCCAACCGCAAGGTCCTCGAGGCGCTCATCAAGGTCGGGGCGCTGCGCGCGTTCGGCCACCCCGCCCAGCTGCTGCTCGGTCTCGACGACGCGATCGGGTCCGCGCAGGCGACGCAGCGCGACCGGATCACGGGACAGACCTCGCTGTTCGACCTCGGCGCCGCGGAAGCGGACATCCTCGAGCGACCGCTCCCGGCCGCGACCGAGGTCCCCGTCCGGGAACGCCTGCGCTGGGAGAAGGAACTGCTCGGGCTCTACCTGTCGGAGCACCCGATGGGCGAGGTCGCGGAGCAGGTCGGGCGCTACGTCAACGCCTACTCGGGTGACCTCAAGGACGAGTCCCTCGACGGCCAGCGCGTGGTGGTCGGCGGCATCGTGACGGGGATCCGCACGGTGATCACGAAACGACAGGAATCGATGGCCATCGCGACCATCGAGGACCTGCAGGGCTCGATCGAGGTCGTGGTCTTCCCGCGGTTGTACGAGACGACCCGCCCGACGTGGCGCGATGGCTCCATCCTGCTCGTCGCAGGACGGGTGGATCACAAGGGCGAGGAGGTCTCGCTGCTGGCCGATCTCGTCGCGGACTGGGACGAGGCGTCCGCGCGGGGACCGGAGGCCTTCGCTCGCGAGGTGGCCGCCGGCGATCGCTCGGGTGGACGCGGGGGCCCTCGCCGCGCGCCCGTGGCGGTCGGTCCGGGCCCAGGTTCGGGGCGAGGGCCGTCGAGCCCGCTTGCCGATCGCCCGGCGACGGTCTCACCACGGCGGGAGGACGGCGATGGCGGGTTACCGCCGGATTCGATGCCGCGCATCCAGCCCGCCGAGCCCATCCCCACCTACCTGGAGCCCGCCGGGGCCGTGGCGATCGCCGACGGCACGCATGACCTCCACGAGGAGCCGTCGGTGCCGGACGAGGCGCGCGCGCGGATCGTGGCCGACGCGACCGCCGACGCCCCGGTGTCGGCCGGGCCGGAGGCCATCCTGCACGTCCGCTTCGAGGGCGCGGCCGCCCCCGACCGACTGGTGAGTGCCATGGAGGCGGTCAAGGCGCTGTTCCTTGATCGACCCGGGGGGACCCGGGTCGTCATCCACGTGCCGGGTCCCGGGATGGGCCAGACGCTCCCGATGGAGCTCCGACGGGGCGTGGCCTACGACGCGGAGTTGCTCGCCGAGGTCCGACGCCGCCTCGGCGACGGCCTCGTGGACCTGCGGCTCGCCAGCGCCTGACCCAGGAGTCGGCCGCCGGCATCGCGGCCTCGGACGGCGGCCCTAGGACGGTGGTTCGATCTCCACGACGCGCGCCGACCACGGACAGTAGCGGTCGCTCGCGAGTGCGCCGCGCTCGACGTCGCTCGGCTGACCGTCGCATACCTCGGTCGTGAGATCGGCGAACTCGAAGTCGGCGGGATCGAGCGACCACGACCAGCCCTCGTTGACGCCGGTCTCATGCACGATCCGGCCGTTTGGGATGTCCGGCCCATCGAGGCCATCGAGCAACCGCGCCGCCTGGGCCTGGTCGACGGGATCCGTGAGGAGCACACGGAACCGTTCGCCCTCGTTGACCTCGAACGTGACCACGATCCCCGGACGACTGGTCACGGACTGCACCTGGCCCGTGGAACAGCCACCGGCGACGAGCACGGACGCGACGAAGGCGGCCGCGACCGGCGTGGCCGCGGACCACAGCCGCGCTGATCGACGACGCCCCCGCATCGGTCCGGTCAGTCCTGGCCGGCGAGCCGGCGGACCTCCCGGACCGCCGAGAGCCGGTCGTGGAACTCCGCCCGGATCTCCGAGACCATGGCCGTATCGAGTTGGAGCTCCTTCGCGATCTCGTTGATCGTCGCTGACTCCTCGGCGGAGATCGAACCGCTGGCGGCACCGACCGCGAAGCAGGCCCGCAGGACATCGATGCGCTGTTGCTCCGTGGCGAGACTGGTGAATTCCCGTGTCACCACGTAGTCCTCGGTCCCGCCCACGGTCTTGGCCTGGAGCTTGGCCATCTCGGTGACCAGAACAGCGGTGGCCTCGTCGAGCGAGTCATGCGCCTGGAGCTCTCGTTCGATGACCGCGGTCTCCTCGGGGCTGATCTCCAGGTCCGCGGCCGCGGCCCGCGCCAGGGTATAGGCGGCGGAGGCCACCAAACGGGCGTGCTCGGCGGGCATCGCCTCGAGTCGCGCGACGATCCGGCGGACCGTGGCGGTCTCGCCGGCCGTTGTGGAGACGGCGGTCAGCGATGCCTCGGCCTGGTCGGCGGCTCGCTGTTGTTCGAGTCCGGCTCCGAAGATGCGACGGAACATGGGTCTCCTTGGTCGAAGGGCTGACCCGGAGTCTAGCGTTCCCATCGAAAGCTCAGGCCGCTCAGTTCGGCTACGCTCGGTCCGTGAAACTGAGCGTGAAACTCACCACCACGGGACGTCGAACCGGGAAGCCGCGCCAGGTGTCGTTGTACGCGTTCGAGGACGGCGACCGGCTGGTCGTCGTCGGGTCGCGCGGGGGCGCCGCGGCGGACCCCGACTGGGCCGGCAACCTTCGTGTCGAGCCACAAGCAACGATCAAAGTCGGCCGTGATGCCCGCGACGTGCGAGCCCACGAGGTGGCGGGACCGGAACGCGATCGACTCTGGTCGCTCGTGACCAAGGAGTTCCCGCTCTACGCGAGCTATCAGCGCAAGACCGAGCGGGTCATCCCGCTATTCGTGCTGGAGACGGTCAGCGGCGCCTGACCGATCGCCCTGCGCGACCGGCGCCGGCCCGACCGGCGCCGGGCCCGAACGAGGCCGCGCCTGAGGGTCAGCGTCGCAAGAGCCCTGGCACCTTCGGTTCGGGTCCGCGCCAGCGCTCGACCTCTTCGGTCGCGAAGCGGCCGTAGTAGTTGATGAAGTGGCCGCCGTGCTCGCGCAGCACGCGGATCGCGGCCGCCTTTCGTGGGCCACGGGCCTTGACCATCACGACTACCTGTCCCTCCCGGACCGCCTGCTCGTAGATCGCCATGTCGACGAGCTGGTCCATCAATGTGAAGGAGACCAGCCGCCGCA
>JAXDKY010000336.1:0-3159 GCA_034666885.1 Chloroflexota bacterium | reverse complement strand
TCGACCGTCGCCCAGCCCACGGCCAGGGCTCCCGCCGCGTCCGCCGGCAGGTTCGTCACCGGACGAGGACCATATCGGGCCCCGGGTCCATCGCGGCCACGAACCCGAGTCGCTCGTACAGGGCGATCGCCGTGGGGTTGTCGGCGAAGACGCCGAGGTGCACCCATTCACTGCCCGCTTCCAGGGCGTCCTTGAGCGCGCTGGCCGTGACGAGTCGTCCGAAGCCGAAGCCACGTGCCCGCTCCACCGTGCCGATCGAGGAGAGGTAGGTCAGCCCATCGAACGTGGCACTCCGCGCCACCGCGACCGCCTCGCCGTCGCGGCGCACGAGGTAGTGCATGAACCGCGCGTCCCCGAGCGACGCCATGGTCTCGGCCACGATATTGGCGCGTCGTGCCTCCGCGACCGCGAACGCGTCGAACAGGACCGTGACGATCTCGTCGGCCACGAGCGCCGCGGTGTGCCCGACGATCTCGGACCGTCGCTCGACGGTGACGTCGGCTCCGGGCGTGGCGCCCAACCCGTTCCGAGCCGGCTCGTCGTCGCGCGCGATCATCAGCAGGCCCTTGCCCATGTCCTCGAAGCCATTGGCGGCCAGCCGGGCTTCCAGGTCGGCCGGCTCGTCGTGCGGCGGCGCCAACCAGATATGCGGCTGCCGGCCGAGGGAGGCGAACAGGATCCGCATCTCGCTCAGGCGTTGGTCGAAGGCCGTGGGCTCGCTCGGCCAGCCGATCGCTTCAAGCCGGTTCCAGAACGGCTCCGGGTCGGTCGGGTCATGGAGCAGGAGCGCGTCGCCGAGATCGCGGAGCTCGCGCCCGGGGATGGCGTGGACCTGCGCCTCGTGCTTGAGAAGACGGCGGATCGTCCGGGAGTCAATCGGCGGTGTCACGTTGCAAGCCCTATCGAAACTGGCCGAGTCGTGCCAACGTAGGCAGTGGAGGAAGCCCCGACGGGTTCGTCCCGCACCTTGGAGGACGCCATGCCTAGCCGACCGTTGCCCTTGCTCACCGTCGCCATCGCCGCCGTCCTGTCGCTCGCGGCCTGCGGCGCCAGTACCTCGACCGGGACGGCGGGCGTCAGCTCGCCCGTACCGGCCGCGTCGGCCCCGGCCGCCTCGGTACCGGCCGCCTCGGTACCGGCCGCCTCGGCTCCGGCCGCGTCGGCGGGCGCCGGATCCGGGTCAGGCGTTTGCACGACCTCGACGGCAGCCGGAACGGTCCAAGCGGGGATGTCCGGCATCACGTTCGTGCCCGCCACCATCCAGGCGAAGGTGGGTGACGTCATCGCCTGGACGAACAACGACACGGTCGCGCACACGGCGACGTTCAAGGACGACCCGACCTGCACGACCGAACTCCTCGCGCCGGGCGCCACCGGCGCCCTGACGTTCAGTGCCGCGGGCACGTACGCGCTCATCTGCAAGATCCACGCCACCATGAGCGCAACCATCGAGGTCACCGAGTAGTCAGGCGGGCCGCTCCGCGAGGAACAGCGCCGCGCCCGAGGGCAGGTCGATCGACGTCGGGGGCGGCAGCCCGGCTTCCTCGAACCACCCGAGGAATCGTTCCCGAGACGCGAGAGCGGTGCCCTGGAAGAGCTCGTCGAGCTGGACGCCGGCGATGATCTCGCCGTGGCGCGTGCGGAACTCTTCGGGGCCGGACGGCAGCGGCCAGTCGAGCACGAGCAGCCGGCCGCCGGGACGCAGCGCGGACCACGCGGCGCGCAGGACCTGCGGTGCGTCGTCGAGCTGGTGGAGGGCGTACTGGAAGTAGGCCAGGTCGTACTCGCTGGTCGAGCCGGGCTGGGTGGCCTTCGCCTGGCGGATGTCGATCCGGTCGGACAGGCCCTCATGCGCGACGGTGGCGCGGGCACGGGCGACCGAATCGGCCTCGAACTCGATACCCACGAGCTCCAGCGCCGGGAAGCGCCTGGCCATCGCCACGAGCCAGCGACCGCCGCCGCAGTGGACGTCGACGACCCGACCGCCGCGCGACAGGTCGGCGACGAGTTGGGGCAGCGTGGCGAGGACCTCCTGGAAGAACACCGCGATGTCCTGGCGGGTGAGGGTCTCGATGGCCTCCCGGTAGCGCGAGGGGCGCTCGGCGATCGGGACGCCCGTCCGGAAGAACGCTGCCATGCCACCCCAGTCCATCGCGGCGACGACGGCGTGCACGAACTGGCCACCCAGGAAGTCGGCGCGATCCCCGTCGAGCAGGATGGCCGCGACGTCCTCGTCCATCACCAGATGACCGTCTTCGAAGGTCGCAAGGTCGTGGGCGTCGACGGCGGCGGCCCACGCCTCGACAGCGGGCGGATGGGTGCCGGTCGCGGCCGCCAGGTCGTCCGCGCTGATGCCGGCAGACCCGGCCGCGCGCACGCGCTCGAAGAGCCCGAGCTCCAGCCCCAGGTACACCAGCCAAGAGCGATGGAAACCACCGAGGCTGGCGATGAGGTCGTCGTACCGGTCGTCGTGGCCCATCGGGCGGATTGTCGCACGGTGCCCAGCGCGAGGGTCGCATCCGCGCGGGTACCGTAGCGTCATGCAACGGTTGCGGCGCCCGAGGGGTTCCGGGGACTGATGGACACCGACGACCGCCTCGCCGCCGCCCTCGCGAGCGACCTCGATCGCTCGTTCGACGCGCTCGTTCTTGCTCACCAGGATCGTCTGTACACGATCGCATTGCGCATGCTGCGCGACCCACGGGACGCGGAGGAGGTCGCGCAGGACGCGTTCGTGCGGGCCTACCGCGCGCTCGCGACCTATGACGCGGCACGGATCCGCGAGCTCCAGGTGCGCGGCTGGCTCACGACGATCGTCCTGAACCTATGCCGGACGCGGGGCGTTCGGCGCGCGGCGCGGGGGGTCCCGCCGATGTCGATCGATGACGACGCACGTCCGCCGATCGAGCCCGCCGCCTCGGCGGCGCAGGCCCCGACGGAGGTCGCCGAGCGGCACGCCGAACGCGAGCGTTGGGCCGCTCGCCTCGCGGATCTCCCAGCCGTCTATCGCGCCGCCGTCGTGCTGCGGCACGTCGACGGCCTGTCCTACCCCGAAGCCGCCGCAGCCCTCGGTCGACCCGAGGGCACCGTCAAGGCCCAGGTCCACCGTGGGATCGGCCTGTTACGAACGATGCTCGAGGCGGACACCCGCCACGAGCT
>JAXDKY010000335.1:0-3238 GCA_034666885.1 Chloroflexota bacterium | reverse complement strand
CGTTCGTGCTGAGGATCGCCTCCGCAGCTCGATAGCGGGCGTACGCGGCCGGCGCCGGCCGCCCCAAGCCGTCCCACGCGACGGCGGTCTGCAGCAGCGCCGCCTGGTCGAGCCGTCCGCCGATCCGATCGAGCTCGCCGCGGACGAGACCGGCGACGGCGGCGCGTCGGGGATCGGTCGTCGCCACCCGGTCTCCGACCTGCATCAGGCGCTTGGCGATCGGGCCGACGTGAGCCGCGGTGTCGGCCGGGGACGCGCCATCCCTGCGACCCTTGGCCGCCACTGCCGCATCCGCCTCGGCGCGAAGGGCGTGCCAGGCGAGCCACCCGAGCGCCGGGTCCAGCGGAGCGTCAGCCTCGAGCGCCGCCAGCGCCGCATCGACGGCCGCCCGCACCTCCGGCAGCCGGCCCTGCCACGCGGCGAGCTCGGCCGTTGCCGCGAGCAGCCCGGCCCGGTACGACTGGTCCCGGCCGGAGTCCTTGTCGATCTCGCGGCCCTGTCGCAGATGCCCCTCGGCGGCATCGAATCGGCCCTGGTTGGTGTCGACCCGAGCCCGATTGAGGTGGAGCCAGACGGCGGATCGGCCCACGGGATCGAGCTCCAGCCCTTCATCGGCCGCGGCCGCCGCCTCGTCCCAGCGACCGAGGTCGAACAGGGCCTTGGCCACGTGACCGAGGAGGACGCCGCCATAGGTACGCGGCACGCCGAGCCGTTGCGCGATCGCGTACCCAGTGCGCGCGGCCTCCAGCGATTCCTCCGTCCGGCCGACGCGGTCCAGCAGCGCCGCGAGGTTGGCGTGACCGAGTGCGATCCCTTCGACCCCTCCGAGGCGCTCCGCGATGGCCACCCCTCGACGGAACGTCGCGATGCCCTGGTCGACATCGCCGGTCACGGCCTCCGCCCAGCCCAGGACCCCCGTGGCGAGCGCCTCCTCCGACAACGCCCCCGCGGCCTGGGCCATCCGGATCGACTCTCGGGCGGTGGTCGCGGCGCCGACCGGATCGCCACCGAGTAGGCGCAGGCCGGCGGACTGTGCCAGCACCCGGGTCCGGGCCGCGGTCGGCGGTTCGGCGGGGATCAGGCGCAGGGCTTCCTCGACCGCAGCGAGTGCGGCGGCCCGATCCCCGGCCTCCCAGAGATACCAGCGGAGCCGGTCGTGCAGCGTCCCGAGGCGGCTCGGGTCGTCCGGGCGCCCGCCGCCGCCGGCGTCCTCGGTGGCGGCGATCGCGGCCCGGCCGAGCTCCACGGCCCGGCCGTAAGCACCGGTGAGCACCGCGCACTCGGCGGCACGCTGCAGGACGCTCGCTCGGTCCATAGCGACGCTGCCGGCGGGTTCTGCCAGCCCCTCCCACAGCTCGAGGGCACGCTCGTAGTGGCGCCGCGCCTCGGGGAAGGCATAGACGAGCTCGGCGGCGGCACCGGCGGCGACCAGCGCTGGCACGGCGCGGGCCCGGTCTCGCGCGGCGACCCAGTGGAACGCGAGCTCGGCCGGTGTCACGGGCACGCCGCCGATCTCTCCTCGCCGCTCCAACTCCCCACCGAACGCGGCATGCAACCGGTCGCGCTCGCCGTGGAGGAGCTCGTCGTTGGCGACCTCGGCCAGCAGGGCGTGCCGGAAGACATAGCCGCCGCCCGCATCGAGGCGGTCGGCGTCCACGAGGATGCCTTGGGTGATCGCCGGCCGCAGCGCATCGGCGACGGCCTGCGCCGGCACTTCGAGCACGGCGGCCAGCAGTTCCTCGTCGACCCGCCGACCCGCCGCCGACGCGGCCCGCAGGAGCCGCTGCGTCTCGTTCGGGAAACCGGCCAACCGGGCGATGAGCACATCCCGAAGCTGCGGCGGGAGATCACCGGCACCGCCCTCCCCGCCCTGACGGCCAGTGTCGAGCGTCGCGGCCAATTGCTCGACGAAGAACGGGTTGCCGCCGCTGCGGTCCATCACCTCGTCGACGCGCGAGGTCGATGGCGACGACGCGGCCAGCGCCCGAAGCAGGGCGGCGACCTCGCGGCGGTCAAGGCCCTTCAGGTCCATCCGCTGGACCCATGCATCCCGCTCGAGCTCGGCGATGAACGCCAGGGCCGGGTCGCGTCGAGCCAGCTCGTCCGTGCGCAGGGTCGCGAGGAGGAGGACCGACGCCTGCCGCAGGTTCCGCGACAGGAACCCGAGCAGCCCGCGCGTCCCGTCATCCGCCCACTGGATGTCCTCGACGACGAGGACGACCGGACCGCGACCGGCCTGCCGCTCGATGACGCCAAGGACCGCCTCGAACAGTCGGGTCTGCCCAGCGCGATCGAACTCGATGTGCGTCGGCGTGTCCTGGGTCCGCGGCGCGACCTCGGGGAGCAGCCGCGCGATCTCGCTGCGCGCCGGCCCCAGGAGCGCCGCCAGGAGCGCCGGTTCCACGGACCGTGTCAGGCCACGAAGCGCCTCGACGAACGGGGCGTACGGGATCGCCCCACTGCCGGCCGCCAGGCAGGCCCCGCTGAGGACCGTTGCGCCCCGGTTTCGCGCCGTATCGGCCAGCCGACCGACCAATCGACTCTTACCGATGCCCGCCTCGCCGCCGACGATGACGGTCGAGCCCCGACCGTCGACGGCGGCATCGAGCGCGGATTCGAGACGTGCTTCCTCTGCGCCCCGCCCGATGAGTGTTTCCCGATCGGCATGGTCGACCACTGCCCCTCGGATGATAGCGAGGGGTGTGGCGCGGGCCGTCGCACGAGGTCAGGCGCTCATCTCCGGCTGGCTCGCCAGCACCATCAGGCGGACCTTGGCCCGCGCCCGGTGCATCAGGGTGCGAGTGGCGACGTCCGACCGGCCGATGGACCGCGCGATCTCCGTTCCGCGGAAGCCGTGGGCCGCAAGGATGAGCGCCTGGCGATCGACCTGACCGAGCCCATCCAGGACGGCCGTCACGGCGCGCTGCTCCTCACCGGCGACCGTCAGGCTCTCCGGCGACGGCATCCAGTCCGAGACGATGAGCTCGGCCTGCTTCCGATCGGCGACCGAGATCCTCCGGCCGCGGCTCATGGCCAGGTTGTGGCCGACGCGATGGAGCCACGCGCCGAGGTCGTCGGGCACGCGCCCGGCCTTGACCTCGGTCGTCAGCCGCTCGAACGCGTCGTGGGTGAGGTCTTCCGCCGCCGACGGATCGCGCGTCAATCCGGTCTGATAGCGCTGCAGCTGGCCTCGGTGCTGGACGTAGGCGGAACCGACGATGTCCTCGATGTCGAGCCC
>JAXDKY010000334.1:0-10329 GCA_034666885.1 Chloroflexota bacterium | reverse complement strand
GCGGTCAGCCGGGGCGCGGGCTGCTGCTGCGCACCGGGCGGCCGAGGGTGCGCCGGACGACATCGATGACCTCGTCGACGTACTTGTCGGCCTCACCATGCTCGGCGGCGGTTCGGACGCAGCCCTGGACATGGTCCTCGAGCACGAGGATCGACAGGGCGTCGACGGCCGCGCGCAACGCAGCGGTCTGCTGGAGGATGTCGACGCAGTACTCCTCGCGCTCGATCATCCGGGCGATCCCACGGACCTGGCCCTCCATGCGCGAGAGGCGTCGCATCAGCTGGGCGGAGTCCTTCGCGTAGCTGTGCCGGAAGTGGCTGGGATCGGGCGCCGGTGCCGGCCGGCGGCTGGTGGTGGTGGCCATGGCGACATCATACCCCCCGGGGGTATGGAGTCGCAACGTCGCGGGCGGTCGCAACCAGCCGTGGATCGGGCCGCTCGGGTAGACTGGCCGCCGATGGACCCCCGCACCCCGTTCGCCCATGCCAGCGAGGCGGAGATGGCCCGCATCCTCGATTTCTACGCGGTCCGCTGGGAGTACGAGCCCCACACGTTTCCCATCTTGTGGAATCTGGAGGGCCACGTCGTCGAGAGCTTCGCGCCCGACTTCTACCTGCCCGATCTCGACCTCTATCTCGAGATGACGACGCTCCGCCAGCGGCTCGTCCGCAAGAAGAACCGGAAGCTGCGCCGGCTCCGCGAGCTCTACCCGGCCGTCAACATCAAGCTGTTCTACGCGCGCGACTTCCGCGCCCTCATGCTCAAGTACGGCAAGCTCGCGCTCCATGCCGGGCTGTCGGGCTCGTCCGGGCAGGTCGCCTCGCCGTATGGGTCCGCCGGCGTCGCGGCGACGGACCCGGTCCCGGCCGCGATCGCGGCGATCGTCGGCGCGGAACCCGTGCCGGAGCTCGATCCCGGCCTGCCGGGCACCAACTCCCCAGCCGCTACCGCGGTCGGTCGCCGTCGGCGACGCCCGCCCACCACGGTCGGCGCTGACGAGGCGGTCGTCTGACGATGGCGTTGCGCACGGCCGACCTCACGGACGACATCGGTGAGGTCCTCCTCTCGGAGGCCCAGATCGCCGCGAAGGTGACCGAGCTCGGGGCGCGCATCAGCGCGGACTACGCCGGCCGCCCCGTGACCCTGGTGTCCGTCCTGAAGGGCTCCCTGCCGTTCATGGCGGACCTCATGCGGGCCATCGACCTGCCCCTGCGCATCGACCTGATGGAGGTCAGCTCGTACGGCGGCAGCGCCACCGAGTCGTCGGGACTCGTCCGGATCCTCAAGGACCTGTCGGCGACCATCGAGAACGAGGACGTGCTGATCGTCGAGGACATCATCGACACCGGCCTCACCCTCAATTACCTCGTTCGCTACCTGCGCGGCAAGAACCCTGCGACGCTGCGCATCTGCACGCTGCTCGACAAGCCGGCCCGCCGCCTGGTCGAGATCCCGGTCGACTACATCGGCTTCGAGATCCCCGATCAGTTCGTGGTGGGCTACGGGCTCGACTACGGCGAGCTCTACCGCAACCTGCGGTTCGTGGGTGTCCTCAAGCCGGAGGTCTACGGGGCCGGCGGGCCGGAGGCGGACGGCGAGTGACGATGCACCGTCGACCCCTGGGCCGGGGTCGGACGCTCGCCGCGATCGCCGGCGTCCTGATCGTCGGCGGGTCGGTCCTGCCGTGGTGGCACCTCGGTGGGGCGTCGGGCCTCCCGTCGGTCGGTGGCAACGCCTTCGAGGGCAGCGGCATCATCGTGTTCCTGGTCGGGGTCGCGACGCTGGCGCTGGTCGCCCTGCCCTACGCCGTCGGTGACCGCCCGACCGGCGTCGACCGCGCCCTGTCCTACGCGCTGCTGGCACTGGGCGGCTGGCTCGCCTTCGGCTGGCGCGTGATCGACCTGCTCGTGACGGGAGCCTTCCATTTCACCGAGCCGGCGCAGGTATTCACGAACGGGCCGGGTATCTGGATCGCGGGCCTGGGCCTGGCGATCCTCGCGCGCGCGGCCTACCGGATGACCCGGGAGCCGCACTACCGCTGAGTGGCGGAAGGGCTCGGCTCGAGGTTCGGGACCGTGTGGATGCTGATCTCGATCGTGCGCCGGATGTCGCCGGGCGAGACCGCGAGCTGCAGGCGGTAACTGCCGGCCGGCCAGACGGTCAGCGTCGTATCGGTCGTCCCGTGTGGCAGCGCGACGACCGAGAAGTGGCTCGGCCACGGCGAGGGGATCCGTCTCGTGTCGACGATCGTGCTCGTTCCGTCGGCGTTCGCCCGGCGCAGCGTGGCCGTTTCCAGCTTGAAGCCCAACGGCGTGTCGATCCCCAGCCACAGGAGATGGTCCTGCTCGCCGACCTCGATCCTCGCCGGCCACTCCGACCCGGGCGGGGACGAGGCCGACGGGGCGAGCGATGGTCGCGCCTCGGCGCGCGGCGCGCGGGCCACGTACATGACCGACACGAAGTAGCCGGCCGGCCAGATGCTCCATTCGGGCGTCGGTTCGAAGGGCCCGAAGAGGGCGACCTGCAGATCCGAGTCCCGGTCCGCAGCGGTCGATGGCTCGGCGGTGTGCGACGGGAACGGGGACGCGGTCGCGGCGGCCCGGTCCGCCTCAGTGCCCCACGGCTTCGCGATCACGACGAGGAGGGCGATCCCCAGCAGCACGGCCACCGTGCCCTCGCGCCCTGCGACCGGGGAGGGCTTGTTGGGAACGGGCTGGAGCTCGGCCATCGCGATTCGGGTCAGTCGCCTCCGAGGTAGGCCTCGCGCACGGCCGCGTTCGTCGACAGCGCCGCGGCCTGATCGGTCAGCACGATCTCACCGGTCTGCAAGATGTAGCCGCGATTCGCGATCGCAAGCGCCATCAATGCGTTCTGCTCGACGAGCAGCACGGTCGTGCCGTCCTGGTTGATCGTCTTGATGATGTCGAAGATCTGCTCGACGAGGATGGGGGCGAGGCCCATCGACGGCTCGTCGAGGAGCAGCACCCGCGGCTTGGCCATGAGCGCACGGCCGATGGCCAGCATCTGCTGCTCGCCGCCCGACAGGGTGCCCGCTCGCTGGGCGGTCCGCTCGCGGAGCCGCGGGAACAGGTCGTAGACGTGATCGAAGTCAGAAGTCGGGACCTTGTCCTTGCGGGAGAAGGCGCCCATCTCCAGGTTCTCGTGCACGGTCATCCGCGCGAACACGCGGCGGCCTTCGGGGCTCTGCGACACGCCGAGTTCGACGATCTCGTGCGGCTTCATCCCGTCGATGCGCTTGCCGCGCAGAACGATCTCGCCCTTGCGCGGCCGGAGCAGCCCGGACACCGAGCGCAGTGTCGTGGACTTGCCGGCGCCGTTCGAGCCGATGAGGGTCACGATCTCGCCCTCGTCGACGTGCATCGTCACCCCGCGCAGGGCGTGGATGGCGCCGTAGTAGGTGTGGATGTCGTTGATCTCGAGCAGGGCCATGGTCAGGCCTCCGCCGCTGCGCCGCGGCCAAGGTACGCCTCGATGACGCGGGGATTGGCGCGGACCTCGACTGGCGTGCCCTCAGCGATGACTTCGCCGTAGTCGAGGACCGTGACCCGGTCACTGATGCCCATGACGACGCGCATATCGTGCTCGATGAGCAGGACGGTCAGCTTGAGCTCCTCGCGCAGGCGGCGGATGAAGGCGGTCATCTCGGCGGTCTCGCTGCTGTTCATGCCGGCCGTCGGCTCGTCGAGGAGGAGGAGCTGCGGTTTCGTCGCCAGGGCCCGCGCGATCTCGAGCCGGCGCTGGTCGCCGTACGGCAGGTTGCGGGCCCACACCTCGGCCCGGGTCTGCAGGCCGACGAGCTCGAGCAGCTCCATCCCGCGGTCGATCGAGGCCTGCTCCTCGACGCGCATCCCGGGCGTGCGCAGCACGGAGTCCCACCAGTGGCTGCGCATGTGGACGTGCAGGCCGACCCGCACGTTGTCGAGCGTCGACATGGTCCCGAACAGGCGGATGTTCTGGAAGGTCCGGCCGATCCCCAGGGCGGTGACCTCATGGGGTTTCTTGGAGCGAACCTTCGAGCGCGATTTCGTGATCAGCGGCTGTCCGTCGAAGGAGATCTCGCCGGCCGTCGGCGTGTAGGCGCCGGTGATCATGTTGAAGAACGTCGTCTTGCCGGCGCCGTTGGGGCCGATCAGCGAGACGATCGCCCCGCGCGGGATGTCGAAGTCGACCTCGTTGACCGCGACCAGGCCGCCGAACCGCTTGGTGACGCCGCGCGCCCGGACGATGACCGCATCCTCCGGCAGGACGCCGGTTCGCAGGTCGCCGGTCAGCGGCGGGACGGTCATGTGGCGTCCTTTGGCGGTTCCGTGTCGGCGGCGGGATCCGTGGGTGGTCCTGCGGCCTGATCGGCGGCATCGGCGGCTTCCGCCTCGACCTCTACGACCTGTTCGGCCGCGAGCGTGTCGGCGAACTCCTCGCTGGCCAGCGCAGCATCGCCCATGACCGCGGCCGAGCCGATGGCCTGGCCGACCGGGGCGTGGCGCAGCTCCGCTGCCCGTTGGCGGCTGGGAAGGAAGCCCTCCGGGCGGAATCGCATCATCACCACGAGCAGGATCCCGAAGATCAGGAAGTTGAACTGGGAAGGATTCGGCAGGCTGGAGTCGATCGCCTGCAGGCGCTGACCCAGGTACGGCAGGAACGTCTTGTCGAGGAAGGCGATCGTCAGCGCTCCCACGATGACCCCCCAGATGTTCCCGATGCCGCCCAGGATGATCATGATCAGGATGAGGATCGAGGTCGAGAACATGAAGAAGTCGGAGGTGGTGACGCCCTGGTAGGAGGCCTGCATCACGCCCGCGACGCCGGCGAAGCTGGCGCCAAGGCCGAAGGCGAGAAGCTTCGTCCGGACGAGATTGACGCCCATCATCTCGGCCGCGATCTCGTCCTCGCGGATGGCCATCCAGGCGCGCCCCATCCTGGATCGCTCCAGGTTCCGCGCGATGACGATCGCCACGACCAGCAGGATCATGCCCAGGTACACCGCCGCGATGCCCGAGTTCGATCCGAACGTGATCCCGAAGAAGCGCGGCGGGTCGATCGGGTTGATCCCGAGGTTGCCACCGGTCAGGTTGGCGTTGACGAGGTGGATCGGGCCGAGGTCGAAGTTCACCGCGCTCAGGTTCTTGAAGACGACCGGGACGATCTCGCCGAAACCGAGCGTGACGATCGCGAGGTAATCGCCGCGCAGGCGAAGCGTCGGCGCCCCGAGCAACACGCCGAACAACGCCGCGACGGCGAACCCGAGCGGCACGAGCATCCAGAACGGCAGGTGGATGCCGGGAAATCCCGGCGGCACCTGCGAGAACAGGATCACGCTGACGCTCCCGAAATGGGGCGATGCCAGGAACGCGGCGGTGTACGCCCCGAGGGCGTAGAACGCGACATAGCCCAGGTCCAGGAGGCCGGCGAAGCCCGCCACGATGTTCAGCCCGATCGCCATGATCGAGAGGATCATCATGAAGGTGACGACGGCGTCCTCGGGGAACGGCAACGGGAAGCTGCTGTGCCGGTTCCACGGCTGGAAGATCTCGCGGTTGAGGACCGGGTACACGATCGCGAACACGATCAGCACCGTCAGGATGATCGTCCGCCGAGGATGTCGTCGGAAGTTCTGCCGATAGGCGCCCGGCACGCTCATCGCCGCCTCGGCGAGCGAGGCGAGCCAGCCGATGACGCCCATCTGGATGGGCTTCGCCTGGGGGGTCATGCCCGGTCCGCCAGCTGCTGGCCGAGCAGGCCGGTCGGCCTGAACACGAGGATCCCGATCAGGACCGCGAACACGATCGCGTTCGTCCAGTTCGCGGCGAGGTATCGATCGCTGAAGGCGTTGATCAGGCCGAGGACCATGGCGCCGAGCACGGCACCCTGCAGGTTGCCGATGCCGCCGAGGACTGCCGACGTGAACGAGTTGAGACCGAACCTGAAGCCGAGGTTCCAGACCGTCGTGTTGTTGTAGAGGATCTGGACGACACCGGCCGCGCCCGCCAGCGCCCCGCCGATGAGGAACGTGATCGCGATCGTCCGGTTCACGTCGACGCCCATCAGTCCGGCCGTATCGGGATCCTGGGCCGTCGCGCGCATCGCCTTGCCCTGGCGCGTCTTGGTGACGAACCAGCTCAGGGCGAGCAGCAGCGGGATCGTGACGAGGGCGACGAACACCTGTTCGGCGCTGATCGTGACGTTGGTGATGCCGAACACCGACAGGACGTTCACGTTGGGGAGGATCCGGTCGACGCCGTCGTTCGCCGGCCCAAAGATCAACAGGGCGACGTTCTGGAGGACGAAGCTCATGCCGATCGCCGAGATGAGCGGCGCCAGCTTCGGTGCGTTCCGAAGGGGCCGGTAGGCCACCCGCTCGATGGTGACGTTCAACGTCGCCGTCGCGAGCATCGTGATCACGATGACGATGAGCACCTGCCCGACCATCAACGCGAGCGGGGTCCCGGCCGTGATCTTGAAGACCGTGGTGATGAGGACGAGGGCCATGAACGAGCCGAGCATGAACACTTCGCCGTGGGCGAAGTTGATGAGCTCGATGATGCCGTAGACCAGGGTGTATCCGAGCGCAACGAGCGCGAAGATCATCCCGTTGGCGATGCCGATGATGATCGTCTGGGCGATCTGGTCCATTGGCCGGCGAGCTCCTAGAAGCGGACGCTCAGTCGAAACGGATGTGAGATGGGGCGAGCCGGTCGGCTCGCCCCATCTGGCTCAGGACTGGTGGGTACCTATTCCTTGACGGAGAGGATCGACACGAAGTCGGGCGGCCACGAGGTCTTGACCTCATAGGCCGAGATCGAGCCACCGAGCGCATCGCCATTCGCATCGAACGTGACCTTGCCGACGACGGTGTCGAGGTCCTTGGTGCCCATGACACCCTTGAGGACTTCGTACCGGTCGTTCGGGGTGGCCGCGTTCTTGATGGCATTGAGGGCCACGACCGCCGAGGCGTTGCCGTAAGCGGTGTAGGTCGCCGGCAGGGTGCCGCCGTGATCGGCCTTGTACTTGTCGTTCCACTCCTTGCCTGCGCCGGTCAGCTGGTCGGGACCGACGCCGCCGAAGGTCAGGAAGGTGCCGTTGCCGGACGAGCCGGCGCCGTCATACCACGACTTCTCGAACACGCCGTCGCCGCTCATGATCGTGATGTCGGGCAGGGCCGCGCGGAGGTCCTTCCAGACCTTGCCGGTGTTCTGGCCGGTGATCGAACCGATATAGACGATGTCGGCGCCGGACGCCTTGACCTTCTGCGCGACGGCCGCGTAGTCGGTCGACTTGGCGTCGAAGCCCTCGGTCGTCTTGTTCGGGCTGACGACTTCGATCCCGATCTTGTTGGCGTGGATGGCCCACGCCGCAGCGAGGCCGTGGCCATACGTCTGCGTGTCGTCGAGGACGTACGCCTTCGTCTTGCCCATCGACTTCGCCCACTCGGCGCCGGCGGCGCCCTGGGCATCGTCCGTCGCGATGACGCGAGCGTAGTTGCGGTAACCGCTCGGATAGTACGTATCGGGCTCACCCGGCTGGGTGACGCCCTCGACGGCCTTCGTCAGGCCGGGGTACGTGTTGGCGGGCGAGATCATCACGATGCACGCAGCGCCAAGGATCGGGATCGACAACTTGGCAGCGCCGGAGTTGTACGTTCCGATGTAGATCATCGCGTCCGGATCGGCCACGACCTTGTTGGCGTTAGCCTGCTCGACCGCGCCGTCCCAGTCACCGCCTGCGGCAGCCGACGAGTCGTCGAGGTCCGTGTACTTGATCGTGAAGTTGCCGACCTTCTGGCCGTCGAGCGTCGCCTTGATCTGCTCGACCAGGGTGTCGGTCTGCTCGGTGTTGGTGCCCTGGCGCGGCAGCGACGAGTAGACGTGGATCTCACTCGTGCTCGTGCCGACCTTGTTCTTGCAGGCGTCGGGTTGCGTTCCGGCCGCCGCGCCGCTGGCGGGGGCCGCTGCCGACCCGCCCGGGGCGGGGCTGCAGGCCGCGAAGACGAACACCGCGCTGGCGGCGATCGCTCCCACTCTTGTGAGCTTCATGCATTCTCCTCCTGATGTGCGGTCGTCCGGCGGTCCCGGAGCGACCATCGACCGGCGTATCCCCGCCCACTCCCGACCCGGAGATGCCAGGCTCGCCGTGCCCTCGACTCATGCCCCCCGACGGTGCCCTCCCAGGGCGTCAGCGGGACGAGCGGCGGTGCGTGGCGGAGAGCGATGCAGGACCGTGCTCGGGCGGCGCGCAGGTGACCGCCGAAACGATGCCGTATCATAGCCACCGGCGAACCGAATGCAATACCGGTCGGCCGCACCCCCGCCGTGCGCTACGCGCGTGCGCGAGCCTCATGCTCGCCGTCGGCAGGGTCCGCGGGCCTGAAGGTTCCGACCCCGGGTCGGAGAGCCTCGGTCGAGGGGCAACGGTCGCCGTCCTGCGAGGTGCGAACCTTCGGCGTGGAATACCTGGTCCGAGCAGCCCGTATCACGGATATCGATCGTCTCGTCGCCTTGAGTGACGCCGACCTTCGTTCGAACCGCGACGCGAGCCCGCTGGACTCGGCCGACCTGCTCCGTCAGCTCGTCTACCTGCCGCAGGCCAGCATCTTCGTCGCCGAGACGCAGCGTGTCGTCGTGGGCGGGGCCGTCCTGGCCCTTCGGCCCTCGGTGCGCGCCGGCGGTTTCGTCGGCACGATCGATCTACTGGTCGTCGACCCCGACCATGACGTGGACCGAGTGACGGACGCCCTCCTGGAGGACGTCATCCGCTCGGCGAGCAACAAGGGCTGCACCCTCGTGGAGGCAACCCGCCCGGACGACCCGGTCGTCCTCGGCCGCTGGGCGGCACAGGGGTTCGCCCCGGCTGGTCCGCGCATCCAACGAACGGTGGCGGCGGTGGGAAGCACCGCACGCCGCATCTGATCATCGCCCCGCCGAGCAGCGCGAGCGCGCCGGCCGGGCGTCAAACCTGGGACTTCAAGGAGTCATCGTGAGCAAAAACGTCGCCGTCTTCGTGGACGTGGCGAACATCTTCTTTGCGGCAAAGGCCGCCGGCGTGGACATCGATTACGTCACGCTCCTCAAGTCGGCCTCGGCAGGCCGCGACCTCGTGCGCGCATATGCGTATACGGGCCTGGATCCGGAGAACGAGAACCAGCGCAATTTCCATGACTTCCTGCGCCGTCACGGCTACAAGGTCGTCAGCAAGGACATCCGCAAGTACGGCGACGGGAAGGTCAAGGCCAACCTCGACATCGAGCTGGTCGTCGACATGATGAAGACGGCCCGGAACCTCGACATCGCGATCGTCGTGTCGGGCGACGGCGACTTCGCCCCGGCGATCCGTGCGGTCCAGGAGATGGGCGTGCGTTGCGAGGTGATCAGCTTCCGCGGCAACACCTCGTCGGATCTCATCGAGGTCGCCGACCTCTTCACCGATATCACCCAGCTGGCCCGGGTCGAGAAGGGCTCGCGCTCCGGCCGGCGGGTCGCCGACGACGACGCGGACCTGTCGATGACCGAGGTGCCGGACAAGCAGACCGAGGGCACCGGGCTCGGGCGCGGCGGGCGCGGCCGTGGCGGACGCGGGCGCGGCCGCTCAGGCGAGGCGGAGCCGGTGGCGGCTTCGTCGACGCGCTCGCGCGGTGGGCGCGGTCGGGTCGGCGCAGCGTCGACCAACGGTGCCGGCACTGGCGTCGCACGCGATGCCGATGCCGGGCTGGTAGCCCTGCCGGGCGAGCGCCTCTCCAAGGCCGTCGGCGGCCTGACCGAGTCCGACCTGGCTGCAGCGGAGGTCTTCACGCTCGACGACGCCGGCGAGCCGGCCGTCGGCCCGGGCGATGGCCCGATCATCGACGGCGATGGCGAAGGCCAGGAGCTCCGCGAGGACGATGCCGGCCGCCGGCGACGTCGTCGCGGCGGCCGTGGCCGTGGCCGTGGCCGTGGCCGCGAGGAAGGCGCCGATGCGCCCCTGGTCGCCGACCGGCAGGCCGGACCGGCGCCGCTGCGCGACCTCGATGAGGACGTGGACGTCGACGTCGACGACGACGAGGAAGCGCCGGTAGCCCCGCGTGGCCCGCGAACGACCCCGTTCGGGTCGGTCTGGGACTCGCAGCTCGGGACGACCGCGGCACCATCCTCGGCGAATCTCGCGCCACTCAACGACGACGACGAGGACTTCGACGAGCCGGAGATTCCCGAGTACCTGATCGCCGAGCAGCGTCGAGGTGCCCGTCCGGGCGCCGGCGCTCGTGGTGGACAGGGTGGCCGAGGCGGTCCCCGCGGTGGGCGCGCCGCGTATCAGTCGGCAGTCGAGCGCGAGCGCTAC
>JAXDKY010000333.1:0-6197 GCA_034666885.1 Chloroflexota bacterium | reverse complement strand
GCGCGCTGCCAGATCAGGCGGTACAGGCGCAGCTCGTCGGGCTTGAGCGTGCCGGCCAGGGAGTCGGGGTCGCGCCGGAAGGACGTCGGCCGGATCGATTCGTGCGCCTCCTGGGCGCCCTTCGACTTCGTCTTGTAGACGCGACCCTTGGGCATCGTGAAGGGCTCGCCGTAGCGATCGGCGATGACCTCGCGGGCCTCGCCCATCGCGATCCCGGCGATGGCGGTCGAGTCGGTTCGCATGTAGGTGATGAGCCCGACGTGCCCGTCCGGGGTATCGGCGCCCTCGTACAGCCGCTGGGCGATCGACATCGTGCGCTTCGGGCTGAACGACAACTTGCGGCTCGCCTCCTGCTGGAGGGTCGACGTCGTGAATGGCGGCGCGGGCGACCGCTTCTGGGTGCGGACGCCGATCTTGCGGACGACGGGTTTGGCGTCACGTAGCGCGGCCACGTGCCGGTCCGCGGTCGCCTCGTCCGACACGTCCAGGGCCTCGCCGTCGACGCGGACGAGCTCCGCGGCGAAGGTCTCCCCGGCCGCGGTCGCGAGGATCGCCTGGATCGTCCAGTACTCGCGCGCGGTGAAGCCGTCGATCTCGCGTTCGCGTTCGACGACCAGGCGTACGGCCACCGATTGGACGCGACCGGCCGACAGGCCGCCGCGGACCTTGCGCGACAGGAGCGGGCTGAGCGTGTAGCCGACGAGGCGGTCGACGATGCGCCGGGTCTGCTGGGCGTCGACGAGATTGCGGTCGATGTCGCGCGGATGGGCGAACGCGTCGTGGATGGCGCTCTCGGTGATCTCGCTGAAGGTCACCCGGCGGGTCTTGTCGGCGGGGACGTGGGCGGCCTCCGCGACGTGCCAGGCGATCGCCTCCCCCTCTCGATCGAGGTCGGTCGCGAGGAAGACGAGGTCCGAGCTCTTGGCGGCCTTCTCGATCTCGTTGACTTGCTTGCGCCGGTCGTCGTTGATGACGTACTCGGGCTCGAAGTCGTGGTCGACGTCGACCCCAAACTTGCCCTTGCCCGGGTTTTCGGGCAGGTCGCGGACGTGGCCATACGACGCGAGGACGCGGTAATCCGGCCCCAGATAGCGCTCGATGGTGCGCGCCTTGGCCGGGGATTCGACGATGACGAGGTTCTTTGACACGGCCGGGAGTGTAGCACCGGGTCCTTCGCCGACCCTTACCTCGGCCGGGCGCCGACGGCGCTGTCCAGGTCGCGCCCGAAGGGCGCGGGTCAGGCCTCGCGGATGCGGCGGAGGAAGTCCTCGTCGATCTCGAGGTCCTCTTCGTCCTCGGTCGACTCGTCCGACGGGGCCGGGCCGGCGACGACGGCGACCTCGACCGGGACCTCCAGGGCCGTCCCGATGAGGGACCGCGGCGGGATCTCGACGAATCGCACGTGGAGGTACGGGAAGAAGAAGACCGCGGTGATGTCGTCGATGAAGACGGGGCGCTTGCCGTCGAGGGTGCGCATGTTGGTGCAGCGCACGCCCAGGTCGACCGCGCTGGGCAACTCGAACAGGTCCACGACCACGGGCTGTTCGTTGTTGAGGTGCAGGACGACGTTCTTGATCATGGGGCCATGGTGGCCCGTGGCCGCCCGCTCAGGAGGGACCCGATGGTCCCGTTCAGGGGTGGTAGAAGTCGATGACGACGCGGACCCGCCCGGACGAGACCCACACGCCGATCCCGGCGCGGTCGTACTTGCTGTTCATCAGGTTCACGTAGTGGCCGCCGCTGTACGACTTCTCACTCTGGAAGTAGAGGTGGCTGCCAAGGACGGCGCTGAAGGGGTTCCCCGAGCGGCAGCCGAGGTTCTCGGCCCAGCGATAGCTCGTGTAACCGGCACGGCGCAGGCGATCGCCCGGGTTGCCGCCGATGAAGTGGCTGCAGTCGTTGCCGACGGCGAGCTTCTTGGCATACGGACGGGAGACCTTCGAGCTGATGCCGGCGTCCAGCTTGAGCGCCGCGACGCTCCGCCCGCCCGGGCTGCTGCAGCTGCCGCTGGACGTGACCCAACCGCCCGTCCGGGTGCAGTTCATCAGGCCGAGGTAGTAGCGCTCGACGGCCGACCAGCTGCCCGAACCGGTCGACGTGCCCCCACTGGACGAGCCGCCGCTCGATGATCCGCCACTGGCGGCCGGGGCCGCCGGCGTCGCGGGCTTCGGGACGTTCTTGAGCTCCGTGCGGAAGGCGACCTCCGCGGCATCGCCGAGGGCTACCCCGTCGACGCTGCGCGCCGACCGCGCGACCGTTGCCAGCACGCGGGTGTCGTAGGCGAAGTCCTTGGCGGGATCGAAGACGAGGACCGTGTCGTTCTCGGCGAAGGTCAGCGTGCCCTTCACCGCCTTGCCATCCACGAGGAGGCTGAAGGCCTTCTTCGTGGTCGCATGGTCCATCGGACGGCTGAAGCGGACCGAGATGACCGCGGACCGGGGTACGTCCTGCGTCCGCGCTGCGGGGCGGAAACGGACGACCTCGGGGGCGACCGTCGTCCGGACGGCCAATGACGTCGCCGCCACCGCGATGCCGTCTTCGTCGCGGACGCCGTCGACGATCAGCTGGTACCGGGTGTTCGCCTTGAGCGAGGCCAGCGGGGTGAACGTGAACCGTGGCAGGCCGTCCACGGCGGCTTCCGCGGTGAGACGGCCGCGGGCCGCGGGCTCGAGGCGGACGCCGCGGGCCAGGGTCGCCGGATCGACGGCACGATCGAAGCCGATCGTGAAGGCCGTCCCGAGGCCGACCCGCTTGCCGACCATCTCGGTGGCACCGAGCGCGGCGGTCGCCGCGCCGCGCGTGAGGAACGCCGACCGGATGGGTGTCGTAAGCGGCCGGCCGCTGCTCGCCAGCACGCCCGGCCTCACCGTGATCGTGTGGTAGGTGTCGACCGCCCAATGCCCGACGGGCACGATCGTCACGGTCGTGTCGTCAGCGCTCCAGTGGAGCTCGACCGCGGTCGGCGGGTCGACGACGAGGGCCGCCGCCACGGAGGCGCGCTGCATCGGCGTGGAGAATCCGATGGTCGCGGCCGCGTCCAGTTCGACGCCCGTCCCGACGGACGTGCGGAACGCCGCCTGGGTGAGCGGCACGATGTCGCTCTCCGGAGTGGCGGTGGTGAGCGCGGGCCGGCCGAAGGCCATGACGGACAGGCCGATCGCGGCGCCGAGGCCGATCGCAACACTGCCGCGAACGATCCCCGATCGTCGCAGCGCCGTGCCGCCATAGATGGCAGCCAGCACCGGGACGGCAAGGATCGCGATGAGAAGCTTCCGCAATACAGATCCCCATGGGGGTGATGGGGCAGCGGCGGGAGGCTTGGGGGGCCGGCCGCTACGTTCCGCTGGGGCGGGACACGCCACCGAGGGTAGCACCGCCGCCAAGCCCCGGGCAACCCACCCGGACGGCACCCCCTCATCGCGGTTCGAGACGCGGACGTTCGCCGAGGAGCGCCCCAGCCGGACGATACCGACCATGGATGCCGACCGCGAGGCCGCGGCGTTCGAGCAGCACGAGTGCGGTCAGGACGGTCGCCACCGGCAGGTCCGTGGCCGCGACGAGCTCGTCGACCGTGACCCGCCCGGCCACCAGTTCCGCGGCGATCGAGCGTTCGACCGTCCCGAGCGATTGTGCCGCTGCCGCCGCGAGCGCGTCGCCCAAGCCGGCTCGTGGCTGCGCATAGCCGAGGTCCGCGATGAGTTGGGGGACGCCGGCGACGATGTGCGCCTCCGGTTCGGACTCGCGCAGGAAGGCGAGGCAACCCGCCGACGCCGGGGCATCGATGGAGCCCGGCACCAGGTAACACGGACGCCCCTGCTCGAGCGCCCAGGATGCCGTGATGAGGGCGCCACTGCGAGCCGGCGCCTCCACCACGACCGTGGCGTCGCTCAGCCCGCTGATGATGCGGTTTCGCCGCGGAAAGGTTCCGTGGCTCGGCTGCACGTCGGGCGGCAGCTCGGACACGATCGCCCCGCCCGCGCCGATGATCGCGGCCGCCAGCCGCGCGTGGGCTCGTGGGGCGACGACCGCGTGCCCGCCACCGATCACCGCGACCGTGATGCCGCCGGCCCGCACGGTCGCCTCGTGCGCGGCGCCATCGATGCCGAACGCCAGACCCGACACGACTGCGGCGTCGGCCGCCACGAGGGCCGTGGCGATGCGGCCGGCCGTCGTGCGGCCCGCCGTCGTCGCGCGTCGCGTGCCGACGATGGCCACCGCCCGGTCGCGCGACAGGGCCGCTGGGTCCCCGGTGACGAACAGCACGTGCGGCGGCATCTCGATCGAGGCCAGGCGGACCGGATAGGCCGGTTCTTCGATCGTGACCACGCGCACACCCAATGCCCGCACCCGGGCGACGGTCGCGTCCGCGTGCTGCGCGCCGGCCACGATCGCCTGGGCAACCGCGTGGTGGATCGGTCCGTGGTCAGCGCGAACATCGCGCAGCGACGGGGTCTGCATCAGCCGTTCCACGCCCGACGGCCCGCTCGCGACCTCCAGGATCGCCCGGCCCGTCCCGAAACGCGCGAGGAGGGCCGCGAACCCGATCGGACCCAGGCCGTGGGCACTGGTCAGGACGGTCCACGCGTCGCGTTCGGGCGCGTACGGATCGGTCGCGAGACTCGTCGGTCGTTCGTTCGATGGCGGCGCCGGGCTCGCTCCGGACGGTGCCTCCGCTCCGACCCCGATCATCAGGACGCCAGTGCCTCGGCGGCTCGAGTCGCCGGCGAGCGGTACCAGGCGGCCTCGTCGAGGTGGGCCGTTTCCACGCTCATGGAACCGTCCAGATCGGCGATCGTCCGGGCGACCCGCATCAGCCGTTCCGTTCCGCGACCGGTCGCTAACTCGTCCTCCGCGAGGGCCACCACCCGGCCGGTTGCGACCGGCGACAGGCGGCAGGCGCGCCGCAGGGCCCGCCCCCGTAGGACGCCATTGAGGACGCCGCGGTCAAGCATCGCTCGGGCACGGGCCGCCGCGACCCGGGCACCGACCACGCTCGAGCCCTCCGGCTCGCGCGTCGTCACGATCGCGGTCGCCGACATGCGCGGCATCGTGACCCACAAGTCGATTCGGTCCCGAAGCGGACCCGAGACCCGGCGGCCGTAGCGCTCCACGTCGCCCGGCGTGCAGCGGCAGCGTCCCTCGGGTAGCGAGCCCGCGAATCCGCACGGGCACGGATTCATCGCGGCGATCAGCTGGAAGCGCGCGGGAAACATCATCGTCCGCCCGGCTCGCGCGATCACGATGCGGCCCTCCTCGAGCGGCTGCCGCAGCGCCTCGAGCACGTCCCGGTCGAACTCGGCGAGCTCGTCGAGGAACAGGACTCCCTGGTGGGCGCGGGTGATCTCCCCGGGCGTGAGGTTCGCTCCGCCACCGACCATCGCCGCGTACGACAGCGTGTGGTGCGGCGAACGGAACGGTGGCCGCCGATGCAGCTCGCGGACCGGCCCCTCGCCCGCGGCCGAAGCCACGACCGAGACCGCCAGCGCCGCCGCGTCGTCGAGCGGTGGCAGCAGCCCGGGGATCGTCCGCGCCAGCAGCGTCTTGCCGACCCCTGGCGGCCCGCTCATGAGCATCCCGTGGCCGCCGGCCAGGGCGATCTCGAGGGCACGCCGCGCCTCCAGCTGGCCTCGTACCTCCGCGAGGTCGGGGGCCGGGGCGCCGACGATGGTCTCGCCCGGGCCAGCCAGCGTCTCGCCGCCGAGCGACAGGCCCGAGATCGTCACGCGGGGCATCTCGACGAGCGCCCGGCGCGAGCGGCGCCCGCGCACGGCCACGGCGGCCTCGGCGAGGCTGCCCGCGCCGATCACCTCGACGCCCTCGACAAGCTGCGCCTCCACCACGGCCGACGTGGCGACCACGACCCGGCGCACGCGCTGTCGTGCGATGGCGGCGACCATCGGCAGGATGCCCGGCACCGGCCGAACCTCGCCCCCGAGCCCGAGCTCGCCGATCAGCGCGATCGCCGCACGGTCGGCGCGCACTTGCTCCGAGCCGAGCAGGATCCCGAGCGCCATCGCGAGGTCAAGCGAGGCCCCGGTCTTGCGCAACTCCGCGGGCGCGAGGTTGACCGTGATGCGGCGCGGCGGGAACACGAACCCCGCGTTGCGGATCGCGCCGCGGACCCGCTCGCGCGCTTCCTGGACGGCGGTATCGGCGAGGCCGACGATCGTGAAGCCGGGCAGGCCGGGAGCGACGTC
>JAXDKY010000332.1:0-3738 GCA_034666885.1 Chloroflexota bacterium | reverse complement strand
CGTCGGTGGTCTTGGTCATGTCGGTCACTTCGATTCCGCCAGGATGCGTTCGGCTTCTTCGACGATCTCGGCGATGCGGAACGGCTTGCCGCGAACGCGGTCGTAGCCGACGGCATCGATGAGGTATTTCGCGCGAACGAGCAGCAGCAGCTGGCCCAGGTTGACTTCGGGGATGAGCACCCGGCGGTAGCTCCGCAGGACGTCCTCGGTGTTGGAGGGGAACGGATTGAGGTGGCGCAGGTGGGCGTGGGCCACCGAGCGGCCGTCGGCCTGCAGCCGCTCCGCGGCGGAACGGATCGCCCCGTAGGTCGAGCCCCAGCCGAGGATCAACAGCTCGCCGCTGTCGGGTCCGAAGACCTCGAGCGGTGGGATGTCCTTGGCGATACCCGCGACCTTGGCGGCCCGCAACAACTGCATCTTGTGGTGGTTGTCCGGGTCGTAACTGACGTTGCCCGAGCCATCGGCCTTCTCGAGACCGCCGATGCGGTGCTCGAGCCCCGCCGTGCCCGGCACGGCCCAGGGTCGCGCCAGCGTTTCGGGATCGCGGAGGTACGGCTGGAACGGGCCCTCGCCCTTCGTCGCGTTCGTGACGGCGATGCTCGGCAGGTCGGCGACCGACGGGACGAGCCACGGCTCGGAGCCCGTGGCGAGGAAGGCGTCGGACAGGTAGACGACCGGGGTCATGTACTTGAGCGCGATCCGCGCGGCCTCGATCGCGTAATCGAAGCACTCCCCCGGTGTCGCGGGCGCGACGATGGGGATCGGCGAGTCGGAGTTCCGCCCGAACATCACCTGCAGCAGGTCGGCCTGCTCGTTCTTCGTCGGCATCCCGGTCGACGGGCCGGCGCGCTGCACGTCGATGACGACGAGCGGCAGCTCGACCATGACCGCGAGGCCCATCGCCTCCGTCTTGAGCGCGATCCCGGGTCCCGACGAGGCGGTCAGCCCGAGCGCCCCGCCGTAGCTCGCCCCGATCGCGGCGCCGATGGCCGCGATCTCGTCCTCGGCCTGGAACGTCTTGACGCCGAATGTCTTGTAGGTCGACAGCTGGTGCAGGATGTCGCTGGCGGGCGTGATCGGGTAGGAACCGTAGAAGAGCTGGCGGTCGGCAAGCTTGCTCGCGGCCAGGAAGCCGAGCGCCGTAGCCTCGTTGCCGGTGATGTTCCGGTACGTCCCGGGCGGCAGCTTGGCCGGCTGGACGCGGTAGTGCGTGTGGAACATCTCGGTCGTCTCGCCGAAGGCGTAGCCCGCGCGCAGCGCCCGCTTGTTGGCCTCGGCGACGACCGGCCGGGCCGAGAACTTGGCGTCGATCCAGCCGAGCGTCGGATCCATGCTCCGCTCGTACAGCCAGAACATGATCCCGAGCGCGAAGAAGTTCTTCGTGAGGTCCTTCTGCTTGCTCGTCATGTCGAGCCCGTCGAGCGAGCGCTCGTTGAGCGACGAGATCGGGATCTCGAAGGTCGTGAACGCCTTGAGCGAGCCGTCCGTGAGCGGGTTCGACGCGTAGGCCGCCTTGTTGAGGTTGGCCTGCGTGAAGGCGTCACTGTTGACGATCAGGGCGCCGCCCGCCGGCAGGTCGCCGATGTTCGTCTTGAGCGCGGCCGGGTTCATCGCGACGAGGACGTCGGGCGCATCACCGGGCGTGTGGATCTCGGTCGAGCTGAAGCTGATCTGGAACCCGCTGACGCCCGGCAGCGAGCCCGCTGGGGCGCGGATCTCCGCCGGGAAGTCGGGCAGGGTGCTGATGTCGTTGCCGAAGACCGCGGCGGTCCGGGTGAACTGCGTCCCGGTCAACTGCATCCCGTCGCCGGAATCGCCCGCGAAGCGGATGGTGACCCGCTCGAGCTCCTGGGTCGGGAGCTCCGGCTCCCTGGTGATCGTCACGCCCCTTCCGGCTCCTTCATGCGCTGGTGCGGCCGAGGCGGAAGGTTGAGCAGCTCCTCGGGGAAGGACTCGGCCAGGTACTTGATGATGTCGTTCTGGCGGACCACGCCGACGAGGCGCCCCGACCCATCGACGAGCGGGACGTTCCGGTAGCGACCGGTCTGCATGAGCTCGATCGCGTCGCGGATCGTCTGGTCGAGGTCGAGCGTGCGCGGCTCGACGGTCATCAGCGATTCCACCGGCTGGTGAAGGTCGACGTGTCCCGCGACGATGCGACCGAAGATGTCCCGTTCGGTCAGGACGCCGAGCAGACGGCCGTCCGCGTCGCAGACGAAGACGGAATCGCCCGTCCCGGTCCGCTGGATGGCGCGCAGGCATTCCGCCAGGCTGGTTCCGGGCGCGACCGTCACAGGATGGCGGCGGCTGAGGACGCGCAGTCGCTCGTCGGTCAGGGATGGGACGCGACTGGCGACCACGCCTTCGGAGAGGTCGGTCACGCTCGAAGTGTAGACCGTCCCTGCGCACGATGGTTGCGCGCTGGTAGCCTCGCGACGCATGGATCGACGGACGGCTGTGGGCATCGGCCTGGTGGTGATCTCGGCGGCCGGCTACGGATCAGGATCGATCCTTGCCGCCCCGATCTACTCGACCGGGGTGGACTGGCTGACGCTCGTCGGTTGGCGCTTCCTGATCGGGGCGACGCTCGGTTGGGTGTGGGTCCTGGCATCGCCACGACGGCGGGCGGCGCTGCGCCGGATGAGCCAGCGTCAGCTGGCGGTCGCCCTCGCGCTCGGGGCGTTGTTCACGGGCAATGCGGGCACGTACTACGCGAGCCTCGAGACCGTGCCGGCGGCGCTCGCCGGCGTCGTCGTCTACACGTATCCGGTCATGGTCGCGATCCTGTCGCTGTGGTTCGCGACCCGGCTGCCCGGACGGCGTCCATGGATCGCGGCGGTCCTGGCCGTCGCGGGATCGGCGCTTGCGCTGGGCGGGATCGACGTGGCGCAGGCGCCGCCGCTCAGCGGCCTCGTGCTGGTGTTCCTGTCGGGCTTCATCTACTCGGTCTGGATCATCCTGTCCGCCCGCCTGTCGGGGGAACGGCGGGGCCATCTCGCGCCCGATTCGAGCGAGGCCGGCTCGCCCGCGGGTGATGCCGCCGTGACGACCACCGTGATGATGACGGCGACCGGTGGGGTCTACGCGGTCGCGGCCCTGGCCCTTGGACGGCCGCTCGATCCCGGCGCGGTACCGGCGGCAGCGTGGCCGGGCATCGTAGCGGTGGCGTTCGTCGCGTCGTTCCTGGCGATCCAGACGTTCTACGCGGGCGCCACCCGGATCGGCGCCGCTCGAGCCGCGTTGACCGCCACGATCGAGCCGCTGATCATCGTCGTCCTGGCGTGGATCTTCCTGCAGCAGCAGCTGGCGCCGATCCAGTTGGCGGGCGCGGCGCTGATCGTAGTCGGCGTGGTGGTCGCCCAGACCTCGCCGCGGCCGGTCGGGGCGCCAGAGCCCGCGAGGCCGCTCGAGGCCGAGGGGTAGGTCCGGGCGGTCGAGCGGTCAGCCGCGTCCGGCGGCGCGGAGCATGGCCGTCGCGCCCGCCGACACGAACGAGCCCTCCGAACCGAGGCCGATGAACCGGAAACCGAGCTCGAAGTGTCGCTCGAAAGCGGCGGCGTCGTAGATCAGGATCCCGGCCGCCTTGCCGTGGGCACGCGCCGCCGCGACGACGGACCGGATCGCGTCGAGGTAGGTGGGGTCGTCGAAGCGGCCGGGTACGCCGAGGGCGTGCGACAGGTCGGCCGGCCCGACGAACAGCACATCGACCGCATCCAGGGCGGCGATCTCGTCGGCCGC
>JAXDKY010000331.1:0-2525 GCA_034666885.1 Chloroflexota bacterium | reverse complement strand
CGCCGGCGCGGGTATTCGATGGCCATCGTCCCGATCCGCTGGTACGACAAGCGCGGCTCGCGGATGCGCGCCCGACCGAGCCTCGCGATGCGCGTCGCCTGGGACCTGTTCCGCATCCCACTGATCCACCGAGGGAGTCGCCGGAGCGCCACGGAACGCGTGTGATGCACCGCGATGCGCTTGCACGGCTGGCGCGGACGGCCCTGCCGATCCTCGCCTTGTTGTCGTTCGCCGGAGGCGTTGCGGCGACGCTGGCCGTCGCCGGCGACACGCTCGGCTACGATTTTCGCGCCTATCACGAGGCCATCGAGCGGCTCACGAACGGCGGCCCCCTCTACGACATGTCGTTCACGCAGACCGGCGGGTTCGGCCTGTTCTACTACCCGCCGACCTTCGCGCCGCTCCTCCTCCCGTTCGCGCTGCTGGCCACCCAACCGGCGATCTGGACCTGGATCGCGCTCTCGATCGTGGCCTTTCTCGTCGGCGTGGCGATTCTTCCGGTCTCGCGCTCGGTGCGTTGGTGGATCCTCCTGCTCGCTGGCCTGTCGTTCCCGTTCGTCTACGCGGTCAAGCTCGGCCAGGTCGGACCGGTCCTCTTCCTTGCCTTCGCCGTGGGCTGGCGCAGGATCGACGACCCGATCCGGCTCGGGCTGAGCGGTGCGGCCGGGGCCGCCATCAAGCTGCAGCCGGGCCTCGCCCTGGTGTGGGCGCTCCTCACCGTCCGGTTCCGCGCGGTGGCGGTGGGCGCGGGCGTGCTGCTGGGTTTCGCGCTGGCCGCCACCCTTCTGGCCGGCCCGAGCGCCTGGTCCGACTTCTTCACGCTGATCCGGACAGTCACCGATCCGATCGCGACAGAGCGCAACCTGACGCCCGGGGCTGTCGCGTACCAGCTCGGCGCGCCGGTCGGTGTCGCGGCCGCCCTCCAGCTCGCGAACACGGTCGCGGTCGTCGCCGCGCTGGTCGCAGCGGTCCGCTGGGCCGGGGACGAGGCTTCCTACCTGGTCGCCGTCATCGCAAGCCAGCTCGTGTCGCCGATCCTCTGGGACCATTACGCGATGCTGCTGCTCCTGCCGGTCGCCTACCTGCTGTCGGCCGGCCGCTGGTGGGCGCTGGCGATCCCACTCGTAACGGCCTGGCCGCTCGTCGGGCTGACCCCACCGCTGGCCTACCCGGTCGTGTTCTGGATCACGCTGCTCGCCACGCTGGCCGTGGGCAGGGCGGCACGCCGGTCGGCGAAGCGATGGGCGGACAACGCTCCGCCGATCCGAGAGATCCCGACCGGCCTGTGAGCCGCCGGCCATCGAACGCCGTCCTCGTCGGCCTCGTGGTCGTCGGGGTCTCGGCGCTGCTGTATTGGCTGGCGAATCGCTCCTTCGACGCGGGGCGGGGGGACCTGTTCTACCTCGCGGACGCGTTCCTCCACGGTCAGACGTCGATCGACGTGCGGCTCGGACCGAGTGACGTCATCCCGGCGGCGGACGGTCGCTACTACGTGCCGTTCGCGCCGTTCCCGGCCGTGGCGCTGATGCCGATCGTCGCCCTCGTCGGTCCGGCGACGGCCGACCGTCTGGAGCCCGGCATCAACGCACTGCTCGCCGCGTACGGGGTCGGCATGTGCTGGTGGCTGATGGGGCGGATCGGCGTGGCGCGGCTGACCGACCGCCTGTGGTTGACCGTGCTGTTCGGTTTCTCGACGCAGATCCTGTGGGCGACGACGCGCGGCGGCGTGTGGCATACCGGCCACCTCGTCGCGACCATCCTCACGTTCGGGTGCCTGGTGGAGCTGTTCGGTCGGCAACGGGCGTGGCTGGTCGGCCTGTTGGCTGGGGCCGCGTTCCTCAGTCGCGCGCCACTCGCCTTCGCCGTGCCGTTCTACGCGCTCATGCTCGACCCTCACGTCGTCCATCGGGCCGCCGACGTCGCCGGCGGGTACGTGCGACGCGCCGCCGGCTGGATGCGCTGGCGCTCGTGGGTACTGCTGGGCCTTGGCGTGTTGCCGTCGGTCCTCGCGTTCTTCCTCTACAACCAGGTGCGGTTCGGCGATCCGCTCGAGAGTGGCTACGCACTGGCCCTCCTGCCACCGTTCCTGGAGGCACAACGCGCGCAGGGACTCTTCTCCCTGGCCCACGTCCCCATGAACCTCGACTACTTCCTGTTCCACCTCCCGACGCCGATCTCCGAGCCCCCGTTCTTTCGCCCGGATGGCCTCGGGATGTCGGTCTTCTTCACCAGTCCCGGCCTGCTGTTCGCGACGCAGGCGGACTGGCGGCGCCCACGCGCCTGGTGGCTCCTCGGGGCGACGGTCGCCGTCCTCATCCCGACGCTGCTGTATTACGGCGGCGGGTGGCTCCAATACGGGTACCGCTATTTCCTCGACTCGGTGCCGTTCGTGCTGGCGTTGTGCGGCGTCGCGGCGGTGCATCGCGGAGGCGTGAGCCTGGGCTGGCGGCTACTGATCGCATTCGGCACCGTGATCGGTGTCGTCGGCGTGTACTGGGCCTACCAGCTGCGATGAGGTCGATCGG
>JAXDKY010000330.1:0-5563 GCA_034666885.1 Chloroflexota bacterium | reverse complement strand
CAATTCACCGATCGACGTAGGCACCATGGTCGTTGCCAACCTCGGCGTGTCCACGCCGGTGTTCGTGCTCGGGTTGTTCCTGGCCTTCGTGTTCGCAGTCCTCCTGAAGAACACGCCACTGGCGCTGCCGCCATCGGGCCGGCTGTCGGCCGGGGTCAACGTGATCCCGCTGGCCACCTCCTGGGGTCTCCAGAGCCTGAGCGGCGCGCCCCGGGTCCTGCTCGATTTCTTCTCGAACATGTACGTGTTCAACTCGTTGATCACGGGCCAGTGGGCGGCACTCGGCGACGCGCTCCGGCACCTCATCCTGCCGGCGGTGGCGGTCGGCACGATCCCGCTTGCGATCATCGCGCGCATGACCCGCTCGAGCCTGCTCGAGGTCCTGGGGCTGGACTTCGTGCGTACCGCCCGGGCCAAGGGCCTCAAGGAGCGGTCCGTGGTCGTCCGCCACGGGATGCGCAACGCGCTCCTGCCGGTCGTGACGGTCATGGGCTTGTCGCTCGGCGCCTTCCTGTCCGGCGCCATCCTGACCGAGACGATCTTCAACCTGACCGGGATGGGCAAGACCCTCTTCGAGGCGATCAACGGCCGCGACTACATCGTCGTGCAGGGCGTCACGATCGTCGTGGCGGTCGCCTATCTCGTGGTCAATCTCATCGTGGACGTGTCCTACGCGTTCCTCGATCCCCGGATCCGGCTCGAATGAGCACCACGCTCAGCCAGCTCCCGGACACCCTCGCGAGCGCGACCGCGACCAAGGGCAGCTCGCTGCGACGCGACACCGTCCGCAACATCCTGCGCCAGCGGTCCGCGATCGTGGGCCTGACCATCCTCACGATCCTGTTCCTGACGGCGATCTTCGCCCCATTGATCGCGACCCACGATCCGATCGTCTCGCTGCGCGACCTCGGCGAGACGAACATCACGCGCGGCGACCCTCCGTGCATCCACGCCCTGGGCTGCGCCCTCGACAAGCCCGAGCACCTGTTCGGCATCGACGCGGTCATCCGCGACGAGTTCAGCCGGGTCGTCTACGGCGCCCGTATCTCGCTGCAGGTCGGATTCATCACCGTCGGGTTCGCCATCATCCTCGGCTCGTTCATCGGGGCGATCGCGGGCTTCTTCGGTGGCTGGTCGGACAACGTGCTGATGCGGATCATGGATGTCGTCCTGTCCTTCCCGAGCCTCGTTCTCGCTATCGCGATCGTCACGGTCCTTGGCCCGGGGCTCATCAACGCCCAGCTCGCCATCGGCATCGTGTCGATCCCGATCTATGCGCGCGTCATGCGTGCGTCAGTGCTCTCGGTGCGCGAGGCTGACTTCGTCACCGCGTCCCGGGCACTCGGCGAATCGTCGGCCGGCATCCTTTCGCGGCGGATCCTGCCCAACGCCCTGACGCCGCTCATCGTCCAGGGCACGCTCGGTATCGGCGGCGCCATCCTGGAGGTGGCGGCCCTGTCGTTCCTGGGCCTCGGGGCGCAGCAGCCCGAAGCGGAGTGGGGATCGATGATCGCGCTCGATCGGAGCCTGTTCTTCTCGGCCCCGCACCTGATCTTCTTCCCGGGGCTCGCCATCACGTTCACCGTGCTCGGCTTCAACCTGCTCGGCGACGGCATCCGCGACGCTCTCGATCCACGGCTCAACCGATGACCGACGAGACGACGACCGCGGTCCCGACGCTCGGCCCCTCGCTCGACGAGACGGTCATCGAGGAGATCCTGCCGGCGTCGGTTCGCAAGCCGAAGAAGGAGCGTGGCGAGCGCCCGCTGCTCGAGGTCAAGGGCCTGCGAACCTCGTTCTACACGCGCGACGGCGTCGTGCGCGCGGTCGACGGCATCGACTTCCACGTCGACCGGAGCGAGATCATGGGGCTCGTCGGCGAGTCCGGCTGCGGCAAGAGCGTGACCAGCCTCTCGATCATGCGGCTCGTGGCCAAGCCCGGCCGCATCGAGGAGGGCGAGATCCTGTTCGACGGGCAGGACCTGCTCAAGCTCACCGACGACGCTATGCGGCGCATCCGCGGCGACCGCATCAGCATGATCTTCCAGCAGCCGACCTCGTCGCTGAATCCCGTGTGGGACGTGGGCAAGCAGATCGAGGAGGTGCTGCGCATCCATCGCGGCATGAAGGGCAAGGTCGCCCACAGCCGAGCCGAGGCCCTCCTGAAGATGGTCGGCATCCCCGACCCGGCCCGCCGCCTCAAGAACTACCCGCACGAGATGTCGGGTGGCATGGCCCAGCGCGTGATGATCGCCATGGCCCTCGCCTGCGAACCGGAGCTGCTCATCGCCGACGAGCCGACGACGGCACTCGACGTGACGATCCAGGCGCAGATCCTCGACCTCATGCGCAACCTGCGCGACGAGACCGGGACCGCCATCGTGCTCATCACCCACGACCTGGGCGTCGTCGCCGAGATGTGCGACCGCGTCGCCGTCATGTACGCCGGCGAGATCGTCGAGCAGACCGATGTCGTGTCGCTGTTCCGCAAGCCGCTGCATCCGTACACCAAGGGGCTCATCGGCTCGATCCCGGTCGTCGGGTCCGTCCAGGAGGAGCTCGCGGTCATCCCCGGCAACGTGCCCAACCTGATCGACCTGCCGAAAGGCTGCCGCTTCGCCCCGCGCTGCGCGGCCAAGATCGAGGAGGATGTCGCCATCGCCAATGAGGTCCATCCCCTGCTGCGGCCAGTCGGCGAGGGCCACGACGTCCGCTGCTGGCTGTATCACGACGCAGCCGGCGGGCTGATGCCGCGTGGGGAGCACGGCGAGCGACTGACGCCGGCGTATGCGCCCGGCGAGCCCCGGTTGCGCCCGTGACCGCGGCTCCGTCGTTGCCCACCGACCGCGGCGCGGCGCCCGCGGCGGCCGGCACGCCGCTCGTCGAGGTCGTCGACCTGGTCAAGCACTTCCCGGTGCGTGGCGGCGTCCTCCAGCGCACGATCGGCCTGGTCCAGGCGGTCGACGGGGTCAGCTTCGAGATCCGGCGCGGCGAGACGCTCGGCCTTGTCGGTGAATCGGGCTGCGGCAAGACCACGGTCGGGCGGCTCCTGCTCCGCCTGATCGAACCGACCTCGGGGACGATCCACTTCGACGGCCAGGACATCACCAACGTCCGGGGCGCGGCGCTGAAGCCCTACCGGCGGCGCATGCAGATCATCTTCCAGGACCCGTACGCCAGCCTCGATCCGCGGACGCCGATCGGGGACAGCATCGGCGAGGGCCTGCGCATCCACGGCCTGGGGACGCCCGCCGAGCGGCGCGCGAAGGTCAGCCGGATCATGGACATGGTCGGTCTCCAGCAATACCACGCGCGCCGCTACGCACACGAGTTCAGCGGCGGCCAGCGCCAGCGGATCGGGATCGCTCGGGCACTGGTCCTCGAACCCGACCTCGTGGTGTGCGACGAGCCGGTCTCGGCCCTCGACGTGTCGATCCAGGCGCAGGTCCTCAACCTGCTCAAGAACCTGCAGCGCGAGCTCGGCCTCACGTACGTGTTCGTCGCGCACAACATGGGCGTCGTCGAGCACATCAGCGACCGGGTCGCCGTGATGTACCTCGGCCGCATCGCGGAGCTCGCCGACCGGCGCGAGCTGTTCCGCCAGCAGGAGCATCCCTATACCGCCGCCCTGATGTCGGCGATCCCGGTCCCCGACCCCGAGATCCGGCGCCAGCGGGTGATCCTGACGGGCGACGTCCCCAGCCCGGTCAATCCACCACGGGGCTGCCGCTTCCACCCGCGCTGTCCGCTGCGCGCCCAGCTGGGCGACCCCGAGATCTGCGCGACCGACGTGCCGCCGTTGATCGATCTCGGAGCCGAGCACCTGTGCGCCTGCCACTTCCGCCAGCCCGAGGGTGTCGCGACCCCAGCGTCGCCGCGCGCCGAGGCCCACTGACCGACCGGCGATCGCGGGCCGTGCGTCCCGGCGCGCCGCCTCATTTCACATTGGTGAGCCGCTCGACCCCGTCGAACCACGTCGGGGTGTCGAGCGGGAGGCCTCCGGGCGCCGTCGTGCCGATGCTCGCGCGGATCCCTTCTCGGGCGATGTCCGACCAGGCGTAGATGACCGGCAGGTCCTGGGCGAGGGCGACCGCGTAGCGCTGATAGATTGCCACCCGGCGGGTCGGGTCGGTCTCCGCTCGACCAGCCAGGATCAGGCTGTCCACGACCGGGCTCTGATAGCAGATGTAGTTGAACGTCGATGACCGCTCGGCTGATGAGCACTCGGCCGAGTAGTAGAGCCGGTACGGGTCGGGCTCCGCCGTCGTGTTGAAGCCGCCGAAGTAGGCATCGAAGGGTCGGCGTGCCTCCGGCGCGGCGGCATTCACGTGCGGGTAGACGTCGAGCATGTGCACGATGTCCGCGAACGGGACCTCCGCCGCCTTGAGCTCGATGCCGCACGCGCGCACCTGGTCCGCGACGAGCTCGAGCCAGCGCGTGCGCTGCGGGAACCCGGCCCGAACCGCGACGATCGTCGAGAGGCGACGGCCGGCCTTCGCGTAGATGCCGTCCGCGCCGAGCTTCCAGCCGGACGCCTCGATGAGTGCCTTGGCCTTCGCCCGGTCGACCGGATAGATGTCGAGCCCGCTGCTTGGGTAGGCCCACGACTCGGGCGGGATCTCGCTGTAGATGGCCTCCCCCGCCCCGTCGGTAGCCGTCCGGGCCGTCGATGGCTTGTCGAAACAGGAGGCGAGCGCCTGGCGAAGGTTCCGGTCGGCGAATAGCGTGCCGGATTCCGGGTGCAGGTTGAAATAGAGGCCGAGGAAGCTCGGCTCGTGGTACTTGACGAATCGGAGCGCGGGATCGGCGCCGATCTCCGCGAAAGCCGAGGGTGGGAGCGACGGAAGCCAGTCGATGTCGCCGTCGACCAGCGCCTTTACCGCGACCGCGGGATCGGACAGGATCGGGAACGACATCCGGCGGATCTGCGGAGGCCCCAGGAAATACCGGTCGTTGGCCACCAGGTCGACCCGGTCGCCCGGGGTGTACGCGTCAAAGCGGAACGGCCCGGTCCCGACGGGCTGCAGCTGGGTATCGAGGTACGGATACGCCGCGGCCAGCGCGTCGATCGGCCGAGCGGTGAAGGTCGCGTCGATCGCCCGGACCCGAGCGACGAGGTCGCGGACGTACGCCTCCAGGTCGACCGCGCTGTCGGTCGTGTAGGTGGCCTCGTTCGGCAACGCGACGCCGGCCTTCGTGAGCAGGGCCTCGCCGTCCGCCCGGAACCGACCGTAGTCGATGGTGGGCGTTCCGTCCTCGCCGACGGGCCCTGTCGGCGTCGCCTCTTCGGTCGCGACGTCGTCCAGGAAGCTCGTGGTGTCGGCCGCGGACAGCGCGGCGATGCCGTCCTCGAACCGCCGGTACGCGGCATCCACGGCCGCCTTGCTGTCGATCCAGATCCCGAGGTGGGTCGTGGCGAAACTCGCCAGCGGTGCGCGAAGCGTGAAGGCGACCGTCAGCGGGTCGACCCTGGTCACGGCCGCCAGGACGCTGCCGGCGCACAGGGCCGCCGCGAAACGGCAATTCGGGCTGCGCGCGATCTCGTAGGTCTGGACCACGTCAT
>JAXDKY010000329.1:0-9656 GCA_034666885.1 Chloroflexota bacterium | reverse complement strand
GTCATCCAGCCGGTCCGCGAACAGGCGGGGCAGCCGGCGCCGCCGCACACGACGCACTCGACGTCGAACGCGACCGACGGCTCGGTGAAGGGGTAGTAACCGGGCCGGAAGCGGGTCCGCTTGTCCGCGCCGTACATCGCCTTCGCGAACTGGTCGAGCAGGCCCTTGAGATCCGCCATCGTGGTCCCCTCGTCGACCATCAGGCCCTCGACCTGGAAGAACTCGCTCGCGTGGCTGGCGTCGATCGCCTCGTAGCGGAAGCAGCGTCCCGGGAGCAGCGCACGGATGGGTGGGCGCTCCTCGTGCATGACGCGGATCTGGCCGGGCGACGTATGGGTGCGCAGGAGATGCCCTTCGACGTCGACGTACAGCGTGTCCCACAGGTCGCGTGCAGGGTGGTCGGGCGGGATGTTGAGCATCTGGAAGTTGCGGACGTCGTCCTCGATCTCGGGACCTTCGTACACCACGAACCCGAACTGCCCGAAGATATCGGCGATCTCCGCGATCGTCTCGTTGATCGGGTGGTGGCTGCCACGTCGGATCGGGCGGCCGGGCGCCGTGACGTCGACGGCCTCCGCCGTGAGTCGGGCGGCGCGCTCGGAGCCGCGCAGGTCGGCCCCTCGCTCGGCGAGGGCGCCCTCGATCGCCGCCCGGACGGCGTTCGCGATTGCCCCGACCCGCGGCCGGTCCTCGGCCGGCAACGCGCCGATACCCCGCAGGACGCTGGTCAACCGACCTTTCTTGCCGAGGATGTCGAGCTCGAGCGCGTCGAGCGACGCCACATCCTGCGCGGCCGCGATCGACACCAGCGCGTCCGCCTGGAGCGCCTGCAGTTCGCGGGTCAGGTCGGCGAGGTCCACGTACCGTCCTAGGCTGCTGAGGATGGGCCCCGAATCATGAGCCCCGCAGCGTCATCGACGAATCCTCGGACTGATGGCTCGCGGAGCGTCGCCTCAGTCCTCGGAGGGTTGATCGCAGACGCTTGACCCTGCCGACCTATGCGCTCTTGGCCAGCTCGACGATGCGACCGAACGTTGCGCTGTCGCGGATCGCGAGGTCGGCCAGGATCTTGCGGTCGATCTCGATCTGCGCCTTCTTGAGACCGGCGATGAACTGGCCGTAGGTCAGGCCGTTCTGGCGCGCGGCGGCATTGATGCGCACGATCCACAGCTCACGCATCTGGCGCTTGCGCTGCTTTCGATCGCGGGTCGCGTAGGCGAGCGCGTGCAGCAAGGCCTCGCGGGCTGGCTTGATCAGCCTCGATTTGGTGCCCTTGCGGCCCTCGGCCGCGTTCAGCAGGCGCTTATGGCGCTTGTGGGACGTGACGCCGCGCTTGACTCGTGCCATGAGGGTTCGTGGACTCCTAGAGGTACGGGAGCAGGCGCCGGACCTGCCGGGCATGCGCCTTCGGGAACAGCGCCTTGCCGGCATAGCGGCGGGTGCGCCGGGACGACTTGATCTCGAGGTGATGGCCACGCCAAGACTTGACCCGGACGAACTTGCCGGAGCCGGTCACGCCGATGCGCTTCTGGGCCGCCTTGTGGGTCTTCATCTTTGGCACGCTGGGCTCACTCTCCTGTTCGTACCGGCTCGGGCGCCGATTTGGTTTCGGTCCTGGTCGCGGTCGCCGTGGTAGCAGCGGTCGAGGTGGCGGTCGCTTCGGCCGCCGTTTTCGTCTTCGGTGCGCCGTCCCTGGTCGGGCTCGGTGCCGCGGTCTTGGTCGGGGCCGGGGCCTCGGCCTTGGCCGGTGTCGGTGTCTCGGTCGTCGCCTCGGCCTTCGCCGGGGCTGGTGTCGCTGCCTCGGCCTTCGCCGGGGCTGGTGTCGCTGCCTCGGCCTTCGCCGGAGCTGGTGTCGCTGCCTCGGCCTTCGCCGGAGCTGGTGTCGCTGTCTCGGTCGTCGCCTCGGCGTTCGCCGGAGCGGCTACCACTTCGGCGCCTGCGGGTGCCTCGGCCGGGATGGCCAGGGCGTCCGCCGGGACCTCATCGACCCCGTGCTTGCGGTCCGGAGCGTCGTGGCTCTTGGGCTTGTGGGTCGATGCCATCGTGATGTGCATCGACTTGCCTTCGAGCAACGGCGTTCGTTCCGCGACTCCGTGATCCTTGACTCGATCCACGAACCTCGCGATCAGGTTCCGCCCGATCTCCGGGTGGGTCAGCTCCCGGCCGCGGAAGCGGACGGTCACCTTGATCCGATCGCCATCTTCGAGGAACTCGGTCGCGCGATTGACCTTCGTCTGGAAGTCACCGACGCCGATCTTCGGCGACAGACGGACCTCCTTGAAGGTGACCGAGCGCTGCTTGCGCTTGGCCTCTTTCTCGCGCTTCGTCAGTTCGTACTTGTACTGCCCGAAGTCGAGGAACTTGACCACTGGAGGCTGCGCCATCGGGGCGACCTCGACGAGGTCGTACCCCCGCTCCTGCGCCATCTCGAGGGCCTTCGGCGTGGGCAGCACGCCCAGCTGAGCACCCTCTTCATCGACGACCCGTACCTGTGGGACCCGGATCATCTGGTTTACGCGCAGGTCTCGACTGATGGTTCACCCCTTGGTTGCTGCTGGTCTCGATCGACCGGCACAGGGGCATACGTCCCCCTACCGGGCGAGCCGGCAGGATAGCACACGGGTTCTGAAACCGACAACGAGCGGGCCGGCCCGGGGGCTGGGGCTCAACGACGGAAAGCCGGGCCCACGTCACGGACACGCTGGTCACGGATCGCTCGCGAGGAACGGCTCAGCACCAGGGCCGCGAGGCCGCCGCCGGCCATCCCAAGGGCGATGTCCAGCAGTGTATCGCCGTAGGCCGTCGCGGCCTCCGCGGACCCGGGCACGAACGTGACGTATTCCGCGAACTCCCAGAGCACCGCCGTGGTCACGGCCCATCCGAACGCGAGGGCCACGCGCGTCCAATAGCCCCCGCCGCCGTTACGCAGCAGGAGGACGACGGCTGACGTTTGCAGCGCCCAGTTCACGAAGTGATTGGCGTCGTCCCACCACCAGACCGTGTCGTACAGGTTCAGGGCGTTGCCGACGACGTCGATGAGGAACGGCAGCCCGAACAGGATGTCGGCGACGACCGGGAAGGCGATCCGTCTCCGGCCGAACAGCCTCCACAGGACTGGCAGCAGGAGCAGGGCGATCGGGTAGGCCACGGCCCGGCCGATGAAGGCCTTGCCGGTGAACTGCGGCAGGTCCGGATTCAGGACCGCGTAAGCCAGCAGCCCGACCGTGGCGAGTTTGACCGCCAGGTCGATGACGATCGCGAGGATCCGCGCAGGTGAAACCGAGGTACCCGCCATCGGACGACTCTACGCGGCGTGCGTTTGGCAGCCGGCGGTAAGGCCGTGCCGACGGCGGCGACCGGGCTTGTCGGCGGCGCGCTAGGCGATCGTGCGCGCCTTCGACTCGGCCGCCAGGCGGTCCGCGAAGGCGTCCCAGTCCTGTGCCTCCTGCTGCTCCCCTGCCCTCGTCCGCGGCGACGCCGTGCGTGCCTCGATCTCGCGGTCGCCGAGCACGACCATGTACGGGACCTTCTGCTCCTGCGCGGTCCGGATCTTGTATTGCATCCGATTCGACGAGCCGTCCACCTCGACGCGCAGGCCGCGCGCTCGAAGGACGCCCGCGAGCTCCTCGGCGGCTTCGATGTGGCGGTCCGCGATCGGGATGACGACGGCCTGCACCGGCGCGAGCCACAACGGGAACGCCCCAGCGAAGTGCTCGACCAGGATGCCGATGAACCGCTCCAGCGATCCGTAGATCGCGCGATGGATGGCGATCGGCCGCTGCGGCTGGCCGTTCTCGTCGATGTAGGTCAGGTCGAACCGTTCGGGCAGCATCACGAGGTCGACCTGGATGGTCGCCATCTGCCACTCGCGGCCGAGCGCGTCGTCGATGTAGATGTCGATCTTGGGCGCGTAGAACGTGCCGTCCTTGGGCTTGGTGACGTAGTTCGCGCCGGTTCGATCCAGCGCGTCCTTGATCAGGGCCTCGGCGCGTTCCCACAACGCCGGGTCGCCGATCGCCTTGTCGGGCTTGGTCGCGAACGCGAACCGCGGCACCAGGCCGAACCACGAGTACGTCTCGTTGACCTCGCCGATGAGCGCCTCGAGCTCGTCGGCGAGCTGGTCGGGCCGCAGGTAGATATGCGCGTCGTCCTGGATGAACTGGCGCACGCGGGTCAGCCCGCTCAGCGCGCCGGAACGCTCGTTCCGGTGCAGTCGACCGTACTCGTTGAAGCGCAGCGGCAGGTCGCGGTACGACCGCAGCTTCGAGCGGTAGATGATCGTGGACTCGGGGCAGTTCATCGGCTTGAGGCTGAAGAGCTGCTTCTCGCTCTCGACGATGAACATGTTCTCGGCGTAGTGGTCCCAATGGCCGGACTGGCGCCAGAGCTTCTCCGACACGAGGATCGGCGTCGAGATCTCCTGGTACCCGCGCCGTTCCTGGAGCTCGCGCATCGCGGTCTCGAGGGTGCGCCAGACGCGCTGGCCCTTGGGATGCCAGAAGGCGGAGCCCGGGGAGACGTCGTGGAACGAGAACAGGTCCAGCGCGACGCCGAGCCGGCGGTGGTCGCGCTTCTTGGCCTCGGCCCGTCGCTCGAGGTAGAGGTCGAGCTCCTCCTGGGTCGCCCACGCCGTGCCGTAGACGCGCTGGAGCATCGGCCGCTTCTCGTCGCCGCGCCAGTACGCGCCGGCGGTGCCGAGCAGCTTGAACGGGCCGATCTTGCCGGTCGAGGCCACGTGGGGCCCCCGGCACAGGTCGATGAACGGGCCCTGCCGGTAGAAGGTGGTCGGCGGCATCGGCGTGCCGTCACGCTTCGAGGCCGCAACGAGGTCGTCGATGATCTCGACCTTGAACGGCTGGTCGGCCGCGACGAGGGCGGCTCGGGCAGCCTCGGGGGTCTCTTCGCTGAGCTCGAACGGATGATCGGCCGCGACCGATTCGCGCATCCGCGTCTCGATCTTCGGCAGGTCCTCGGGGGTCAGCGGGCGTGGCAGGAGGAAGTCGTAGTAGAACCCGTCGTCGATGACGGGCCCGATGCCGAGTTTCGTGCCTGGGAATAGGTCGAGGACGGCCTCGGCCAGGACGTGCGCCGCGCTGTGGCGCATCGGCCCAAGCTCGCCGGCCGCACCGTGGTCCATGAGCTCGTCCGCTTCGCGCCGCTCGGGCGCTTCGAGGACCTCGTCCTCGACCTCGATCGCGTCGTCGGCCGGCGGCGGCCCTTGTCGCTCTTGGCTCATCGATCGTTCTCCTTGAGAATCACGAAACCCCTCGTCCCCTGGCTGGACGAGAGGTTTGCTCCCGCGGTCCCACCGGCCTTCAACGCCGCCCGAAGGCGATGCTGCGCTCGTGTCGTCGCGCTAACGGGCGACGCCCGGATCGGTTCACCGATCGCTCGCGGGTGGTGTCGTCCTGGGATCGATCGCCGAGGCTTGCAGCCTGGGTCCCGGCTCTCTGCTGATCATCCGGATCGGACGGCGCGTCCCGCTCGACGCTTCTATCGATTCGATGTGGTGGGCGACACTGGACTCGAACCAGTGACCTCTTGCATGTCAAGCAAGTGCTCTAACCAGCTGAGCTAGCCGCCCACGTCGCCGGTCCGCTCCCGTCACGTCCTCGGATCTCGTTGGCTCACGGGGTGTTCCACGTCCCGCGACAAGATCCGCGACCTTTGGCGTTCCTGGGCCAGCGGCTCGGGAATGCTACCAGAGGCCGAGCGTGGGCGACAACGACGGCAGGGTGAAGGAACGGCCGCGTGACGCCACACAACGACGGTGGTCTATGGTCCAGCCACCCCCGGAAGCGTGCAGGGAGGGAGGGTCCCGATGCGACGATTCGCGGTCCCAGTCGCGGTCTTGCTGTGTCTCACGATGTCCGTAGGGCTGGCCTCGGCAGCAAAACCGAAAGCGGTCCATGGCGCTGAGGGCGTCGGCGATCCGTACTTCCCGCTTGACGGCAACGGTGGCTACGACGTCCAGCATTACGACCTCAACCTGGCCTACGAGCCGTCCACCGACGTGCTGTCCGGCACCGCCACGATCACGGCGATGGCGACCCAGACCCTCTCGCAGTTCAACCTGGATCTGGACGGGCTCAAGGTTCGCGCCATCCGGGTCAACGGCCTCGCGGCCAAGTGGACGCGCGCCCGCGGCGAGCTCATCATCAAGCCCGCCACCGACCTGCCGGACGCCACGCTCTTCACCACCGCCATCACCTACGACGGCATTCCCGGACCCATCCCCGGAGGCGAATTCGGCGGCTGGATCCCTACCGACGATGGCGTGGTGGTCGCCGGCGAGCCGCACGGCGCGGCGACCTGGTTCCCGGCCAATGACCACCCGATCGACAAGGCGTCGTTCACCTACCGCATCGATGTCCCGCAAGGCCTCGAGGTCGTCGCGAACGGCCGGTTGATGGGTTCGACCACCGCCGGCGGACGGACCACCTGGACCTGGGACGCCGTTGAGCCCATGGCGACCTATCTCGCCACGATCAACGTCGGCGAATTCGACATGAACGCCTATTCGGCCGACGGCATCGACTACTGGGACGCCATCGACCCCGATCTGTTCGTCCCGCTGGCCGCTCCACGTACCGGCACCCAGTTCGCCGTCTCACAGGTCGCGAACCTGTCCTACAAGCGGCTCGCGCACACGATCTCCGTTCCGACAGGCGGCGCGCAGCTGTCGTTCTGGATCGATCGCAACACCGAGGACCAGTGGGACTTCGTGTTCGTCGAAGTGCACACCGTCGGCCAGGACGACTGGACGACCCTGCCGGACCTCAACGGTCACACCAGTCAGAACACCGGGAACGTGTGCCCGTTCTGGCTGGACATCCATCCGTTCCTGACCCACTACCAGACCGCGGCCGCCGGTGGCTGCACCCCGTCCGGCACCACCGGCGCTTGGTGGGCAGCCACCGGCGACAGTGGTCCGGCCGAGAACTGGGCCGTCGATCTCGGCGCATACGCGGGGCGAGACATCGAGGTCTCGATCTCCTACGCCAGCGACGACATCGTGCAGTGGGCTGGCGCCTTCGTCGACGACATCGTCGTGTCCACCGGCGCCGGATCGACCTCGTTCGAGGCGGACGGCGACACGATGGACGGTTGGACGGTCCCCGGAGCACCGGCAGGCAGTCCCGGCAACGACAACGACTGGATCGTCGGAACGGCGGCCGATGTCCCCGCTCCCGAGGGCGAGATCGCCGCAGGCTCGTTCGCGCGGCAGCCCGAGATCATCGGCTTCCTGGGCTCGAACTTCGGACCGTACCCATTCTCGACGGGCGGCGGCATCGTCGACGACGTCCAGGGACTCGGGTTCGCGCTGGAGACGCAGACGCGCCCGATCTACGCCCGCGACTTCTTCACCGATCCTCTGTCCGGCGACAACGTCGTGGTCCACGAGATCGCCCACCAGTGGTACGGCGACAACCTTGCGGTCGCGCGCTGGCAGCACATCTGGCTGAACGAGGGCTTCGCCTCGTATGCCGAATGGCTCTGGAGCGAGGACCAAGGGCTGGGCACGGCGCAGGAGATCTTCGACTTCTGGAACGAGGTGATCCCGCCGGATGATCCCTTCTGGAGCGTCGTGATCGGCGACCCAGGACCGGATCAGCTATTCGACTTCTCGGTCTATATCCGTGGCGCCATGACCCTGCACACGCTGCGGCAGACCGTTGGAGATGACGACTTCTTCCAGATCATGCAGACCTGGGCGGCGGACCACGCTGGTGGCAACGTCACGACGGACCAGTTCATCGCGCTGGCCGAGTCCGTGTCAGGGCAGGATCTCGGGTCGCTGTTCGACACGTGGCTGTTCACGGCCGGCAAGCCTGCTACCGGCGCGGCCGCACCGGCGGCAAGGGGCGCTGCGCGCGACGTCCGACACGCGCCTTCCGTGGTCCGTAGCCAGGTGGAGCGGTACGGGAAGGATTCGTCCCTCGCGGCACCGCACTGACCGCTACCCTCCCCTCCTCCCTCGCGAAAGCAGGACGCCCGCGGCCCACCAGGGTCGCGGGCGTCGACTCGTACTCGACGACGTCGGTCGGTCCTAGTAGCCCGGGTCCGGTGGCTGCGCGGAGGGAGCGGCCCCCGACGCCACCGGCACCGGAGCGGCCGTGGCCGCGGCGCCGCCGCTCGATGGGTTCGTGCACGCCGCCAACAGCCCCGCGAGGATGAGAATCAACGCGATCGGGATTCGGCGCATGAGCGGGCCTCCTTCGAGCGTCCTGGGCGTCATCACTTCGTCTGCGGCTCGGTACGACGGCCGGGGCGCTCCGGTTTCGGTGATGATGCGCTCGTGGACGACTACGAGCTCATCGACGCCGGCGGCGGCGCCCGCCTGGAGCGGTTCGGCGAGCACGTCACGGACCGACCGCACGGCAGCGCGGACGGCGAACGCCGGACCCCGGAACGCTGGGCGGACGCCGACCTCCGATTCGACCGGGACGGCGGCTGGTCCGGGCCGGCCGAAGCGGCGGCCCGTGAGGGCTGGACGGCGACGATCGGGGGCGTCGCCCTCGAGCTTCGACCCACCGAGGCTGGGCAGGTCGGGGCGTTTCCCGAGCACGCCGCGATGCTGCCCTGGTTGCGCGATCGCCTCGACCTTCGTCGCGCCACGGCCCCGGGGGACGCGCCACCGGTCGGGGTCCTCCACCTCTTTGCGTACACCGGCCTCGCCACCTTCGCGATGGCGATGACCGGTGCCGCGGTCGCGCACGTCGACGCCGCGCGACCCGCGGTGGCGTGGGCTCGGCGCAACGCGGCGGCGAACGGCATGGGCGACGCCCCGGTTCGCTGGCTGGTCGACGATGCCCGCGACTTCGCGGCACGCGAGCGCCGGAGGGGCCATCGATACGACGGCATCGTGCTCGATCCGCCGACGTACGGGCACGGAGCTTCGGGTCGGCCGTGGCGCCTGGAAACGGACCTGGAGCCCCTCCTGGCCGACTGCCGAGCTCTCCTCTCCCCGGACGGATTCTTGCTGCTGACCGCGCATACCGAACACCTCGGGCCGGACCAGCTCGCCGATGGGCTGGCGCGAGCGCTCCGCCGTTCGGCGGGCGAGCTCGAGACCGGCGACCTGCGCCTCGACGCGGCGTCGGGGGCCAGCCTCGCGCTCGGTGCCTACGCGCGCTGGGACGGCGCAAGATGACGACGATGTCCGAGCCGACCCTGGCCAGCCCCTCGAACCCGCGCATCAAGGCCGCAGCCCGCCTCCGCGATCGGCGTGAGCGCGACGCGACCGGCCTGACGCTCGTGGATGGCGCCCGCGAACTCCGGCGCGCCCTCGATGCCGGCGTCGACGTCGTCGAGGCGTTCGTGTGCGAGTCGCTGTTGGCCGGCGTGGACGCGCGGGCCGTGTTCGACGCGCTCCGCCGCCGTCATGTCACGGTCACCACGACGACCGAACCGGCCTTCGCGAAGCTCGCCTTCGGCGACCGGTCGGAGGGGCTTATCGCCGTCGTGCGTGCTCCATCGCTCGCGCTCGACGACCTGGTGGTGCCCGCCGAGCCGCTGATCGTCGTCATCGAAGGCGTCGAGAAACCCGGCAACGTCGGGGCCGTGCTGCGCAGCGCGGACGGCGCCGGCGTGAATGCCGTCATCGCCGCCTCGCCGCGCACCGACCTCGCGAACCCGAACGTGATCCGGGCCAG
>JAXDKY010000328.1:0-16103 GCA_034666885.1 Chloroflexota bacterium | reverse complement strand
CCTCTGGGTCGCCGGAGTCGACGGCAAGAACCCCCGCGAAATCAGTGGTAGCGCGCACCCGGCGGACTTTGCTTCGTGGTCGCCAGACGGGAAGCGGATCCTGTTCGCGAATGAGCGCCTGTCGCCTTCGGGCGTGGTTTGGACGGTTCGGCCGGATGGATCGGAGCTGACCCAGGTCTTCGAAGGCACCGAGGCGTCCTTCCCTCTCTCGCCCGTGTGGTCACCTGACGGGACGAAGATCCTCTTCGCGATGGACCCCGACAATGATGAGTTCGAGCATCATCCAAACTTCTTCGTCGTCAGGCCCGCCGATGGTGGGGCGGTTCCAGTCAGAGTCCGGGGAACCCCGGCGGGCACCTTTAGCCGGTGGCCGACCTGGTTTGATTGACTGGGCTGCGGCTCCCTCGGGTACGTCTGCGCCTCGATCACGTCGCCGTGCTGGTTCGCAGCGTGACCGGCACCTGGGCTTGTCTCTGAGGTCCGCCACCGCGCTCCGGTCGGCTGCGCGTCCGAAGCCAGATCTTCGCCGATGACGGCGTTCGTCGTCGTTCCCGCAGCCAGGCGAGCTAGGTCAGCCGGAGTCCGGTGTAGAGCCAGCGCCCGCTCCCGCTCGTCGGCGAGCGAGGAGGCTCCGCAGTGTGGTGTTGGCTGGCGAGGAAGGATTCGAACCTTCGATCTCCTGATCCAGAGTCAGGCGCCTTACCGCTTGGCCACTCGCCAGTGGAGCGGCCGAGATGATACCGCATCACCCCGTCCCGACCCGCCTGGCGGCGGCTCCAGACGGCGCGCGGCGGCCCGATGAACCGGCCCGGTACGTTCGGGGGAGTGGACGCAGGGTGGTGCGTGCTGGCATCGTGGGTCCATGACCCGAGCCCCTGACCGCCGCTCCCGCCTGGCCGTCCTGCTGCTCGCCGCCTCGCTGGTGACCGGTCTCGCGGCCACGGTCTCGGTCTCGGCCGCGGGTACCCTGCCGTCCTGCAAGGTCGCCGACACGCTGACGAAGTTCCGCTCGTACACCGACTGGAATCGCTCGCTCCTCGACAACACCTACCGACTGACCAGCACCTACAAGCCCTCGGACCTGCGCTCGACCTCGTACGCCGGGCTCAACGGCGGCTTCTCTGTCCGCCGCCTGGTCATCGCCGATCTCACTGCCATGGCCGCTGCCGCGCGTCGGGCGGGTGCGAGGTTCGTCGTGCAGTCGGCGTTTCGGAGTTATGCCACGCAGAAGGCCACGTTCGACTATTGGGTGCGCGTCCATGGCTACGCCGTCGCGCTCAAGGAAAGCGCGCGCGCCGGACACAGCGAGCATCAGCTCGGGACGGCTCTCGACTTCCGGAGCTACGGCGGCTCCGCGCCGTGGAACTACACCGACTGGACGACGACCAGGGCCGGGGCGTGGCTCAAGAACAACGCCTGGCGGTACGGCTTCGTCATGTCCTACCCCAAGGGCAAGACCGCGCTGACCTGCTACACGTACGAGCCGTGGCACTACCGCTATGTCGGACGGACCAAGGCCGCCAAGATCCGCGCCAGCGGCCTCACCCTGCGCGAATACCTGTGGCGCGAGCAGGGGGGCACATTGACGCCGGCTCCGACCCCGACGCCCACTCCGACCCCGACCCCGACGCCCGACGCGACTCCCGCACCGACTCCTACGCCGACCCCTGTCCCGGAGCCGACCTAGACCCCGATCCCGTTGGCTCAGGCCACGCTGCCGAGCGCCTCCCGGAGGAGGTCGGCCAGCTGGTCCCATTCGACGAGGAAGGCGTCGTGGCCCTTCGTCGAGAGGATCTCGCGGTAGCGGGCCTCGACACCGGCTCGTTCGGCTGCGTCGACCATCACGTGCACCTGGCGCGGCCCGTAGAGGATGTCGTCCTGGATCCCGATCCCGGTCAGCCGCGTGCCCCGCGCCGCGAGTTCGGCCAGGGCTTGATCCAGTCCACCGCGCCTGGCGCCGATGTCGTGCAGGTCCATTGCCGTGGCCAGGATCCGATACGTGGCGGCATCGAACCGGTCCACCAGTTTCTGGCCCTGGTGATCGAGGTAGCTGACGATCGACGGCCGCCCGTCGTCCTCGATCGAGCGTCCGAAGCGCTCATCGAAGTCGGCCTCGCTGCGGTAGGTCGTCATCGCCAGCTGCCGCGCGAGCGACAGCCCCTCGAGCCCGAGGCGCTCGATGAGCTGGACCTGGATGTGGTTCCAGGCGACGGCCATCGGGCCGGTCGCGGCCGGGGCCGCGATCGGGGCCACGTGACGGACACTGCTCGGGCGCGCGAGGGCGATCTCGAGCGCGACCATCCCGCCGAGCGAGCCTCCGACGACCAGGTCGACGGCATCGATCCCGAGCGCGTCGAGGAGCGCCCATTGCGCCCCTGCCTGATCGGCGGTCGAGATCGACGGAAACGACTCGCCGTAGGGCACGCCGGTCCCGGGGTCGATCGACGTCGGGCCGGTCGTGCCGTACCGACCGCCCAGGAGGTTCGCGCACAGGACCCCGATGCGGTCGGTGTCAAGCGCCCGGCCGGGGCCGATGAGGGGCTCCCACCAGTCGCCGGCCGCGTCGGCCGATCCGGTCAGGGCGTGGACGACCACGACCTGCGGCGCCGTCCCGGGGGGAGGGCCGTCATGCCGGTACGCCACGATCAGCTCGGGGAGCGCCGTCCCGTCTTCGAGCGCGAACGCCCCCAGCGAGGCGGATTCGAGCCGGCCGGTCCCCGTCGGGAGACCGACCGGCTGCGTCGCGGGGGCGCCGACCGTCACCCGGCCGCGCCGACGAGCTCGCCCTCGGCCGGGGCGTCGGTCGTCGCAGCCTCGAGTGCCTGCTCGAGATCGGCGATGAGGTCGTCGACATGCTCGAGACCGACCGACAGGCGGACGAGGTCCTCGGTCACGCCGGTCGCGACCTGCTCCTCTGGCTCCAACTGCGAGTGGGTGGTCGACGCCGGATGGATGATCAGCGACTTGGCGTCGCCGACGTTCGCGAGGAGCGAGAAGATCTGGACGCTGTCGATCAGCCGGCGACCGGCCTCGGCGCCGCCGCGGACCCCGAAGGTCAGGACGCCACCGAAGCCGCCGGTCAGGTACTGCTTTGCGAGCTTGTGGGAGGGATGCGATTCCAGACCCGGGTAGCTGACCCAGGTCACCTCGTCACGCGTCTCGAGCCACCTCGCGAGCGCGAGCGCGTTCTCGCTGTGGCGAGCGATGCGTAGCGGCAGCGTCTCGAGGCCCTGCAGGAACAGGAACGCGTTGAACGGGCTGAGCGCCGCACCGATGTCGCGCAGGCCCTGGACGCGCAACTTCAGGATGAACGCCAGGTTCCCGAACGCCGTCGTGTAGCTGATGCCGTGATAGCTCGCGTCCGGGTCCACGAAGTCGGCCTTGAACCGCTCCGACGCGGCCCAGTCGAAGGTGCCGCCATCGACGACGACGCCGCCGATCGCGGTGCCGTGACCGCCGATCCATTTCGTCGCAGAGTGGATGACGATGTCGGCGCCGTGCTTGATCGGCTGGGCGATCAACGGGGCGAACGTGTTGTCGACGATGACCGGCACGCCCCGGGCGTGGGCCACGTCCGCGATGGACGCCAGGTCATGGACATCGAGCCGGGGGTTGCCGATCAGCTCCAGGAAGACGGCTTTCGTGTTCGCGTCGATGGCCCGGCCGAACGCGGACGGATCGGAACCGTCGACAAAGCGCGTGGTGATCCCGATCTTGGGCAGCGTGTGGGTGAACAGGTTGTAGGTGCCGCCGTACAGCGACGACGACGAGACGATGTTGTCGCCGGCGCGGGCGATGTTGAGGATGCTCAGCGTCTCGGCGGCCTGGCCGGAGGCGACACCCAGTGCGGCTACGCCACCCTCGAGCGCGGCGACGCGCTGCTCGAAGACGTCGGTCGTAGGGTTCATGATCCGGGTGTAGATATTCCCGAACTCCTGGAGCCCGAAGAGCCGCGCCGCGTGCGCGGCGTCATCGAAGACGTAGCTCGTGGTCGCGTAGATCGGGACCGCGCGGGCGTTGGTCGTCGGATCGGGCTTCTGGCCGGAATGGAGCGCCCGGGTCTCGGGGCGGAAGGTGGTCGGGTCGAGTTCAGCCATGTCGTTGATGCCTCCGGGAAATGTCGCGGGTTGAGACGGGCGGTCGCGGTGGCCCTGGGAAGGCCGTTGTCGTGGCGGACACCCATCGTGTGGTTCGGAGGACAAACGAAAAGCCGCGGCTCCGGTGTGGAGACCGCGGCCCCGGGACCAGTGTCTGTGGTCCCGCGTCCTATCCGATCAGGTTGCGCGTGACCTCAGACCCCATCCTCCGCACGGCGGGGCCGCCAGCGCATACACATGTTCCAGGACGGGGAAGTCGGGTTCATCGCTCCTCGATGGTGGGGGAGGGGCCGCCAGGGCGTCAACCCCGCGACCCAATCGCAACGTTTGGCGCACGCTAGGCTTCGGGGCATGCGTGCCATCCCAGACACGTTCCGTGCGTATGTCGCCCAGAAGGTCGAGGGCGCGGACGGCGTCGCAGGCGTGCAGCGCGGCGTCCGGGAGTTCGGGGCCAGTGACCTGCCGCCTGGCGAGGTCGAGATCCGGGTCGGCTGGTCGAGCGTCAATTACAAGGATGGCCTCGCGACCCGGGCGGACGGCAGGGTCGCGCGCATCAGCCCGCTCATCCCCGGGATCGATCTCGCCGGCGAGGTCGTCGCGAGCTCCCACCCGTCAATCGCCGTTGGCACGTCCGTCGTCGCGCACGGATACGATCTCGGCGTCGCGCGCCACGGCGGGTACAGCGAGTACCAGCGCGTGCCGGCAGGCTGGGTCGTGCCGCTCGCGCCCGGCCTGGGCACGCGCGACGCGATGGCCATCGGGACCGCCGGGTTCACGGCCGCGATGTCGGTCGTAGCGCTGGAGGAGCGCGGTTTGGCGCCCGCCGATGGACCGGTCCTCGTGACGGGCGCGAGCGGCGGCGTCGGTGGGACGGCGCTCGCGATCCTGGCCGACCGCGGCTACGAGGTCTGGGCCGCGACCGGCAAGCCGGACGAAGCGGAACGCCTGCGGGGGTTGGGCGCGGCCGGGATCCTGGCACGGGACGAGGTGACCGCCGTGGGCAAGCCGCTCGGATCGGAACGGTGGGCGGGCGCCGTCGACGCGGTCGGCGCGGCCACCCTGCCGTACGTGCTGCGGACCCTTCGGAAGGGCGCGGCCGTGGCGGCCAGCGGGAACGCGTCCGGTCCCAAGCTCGATGCGACGGTCTTTCCGTTCATCCTGCGCGGCGTCGCCATGCTTGGCATGGATTCCGTGAACCAGCCGATCGACCGACGGCGCGCCATCTGGGACCGTCTGGCGACCGACCTCCGCCCGCGCTCGCTCGGCGACCACGTGGCCGAGGTCACCCTGGACACGCTGGACGAGGCGCTCGACGGGATCCTCGCCGGCGAAGCACGCGGCCGCTGGGTCGTGCGAATCGGGGGCTAGCCGAGCTCGGCGATCCGACCCCGGGTCAGCCTTCGGGGTGGATCACCAACCCGTCCAGCAGGATGTCGCTCAGGGTCCTGGCGAAACCGGCCGGATCCTCGGCGAAACTGTCGCCGAGCAACCTGACGAGCGGCACCTCCGCGTGGACGGACGTCATGGCGATGACGGCGTAGACCATCGCGTCGAGCGGGTACGGCCTCACTCGGCCTTGCTCTACCAGCATGGCAACGAACGGGGCCACCGCGTCGCGAACGAGCACGACGTAGCGCTCGAACACGTATTCGAGCCGCTTGCCGCCCCGCATGGCCTCGTATTGCATGACTCGCGCGAGATCCGGCTGGGCAACGTTCGACTGGTGAAAGGCGTGGACGAGATCACGCAGCCGAGCCACGTCGTCGTCACTCGGCACGGTCAGTAGCTCGCTCAGTCGTGCGACCTGGGCGCTGAGCGCCCGGTCCATGACCGCCCGCCAGAACTGGTCCTTGGAGCCGTAGCGATCGTTGATGAAGTTGTGGCTCACCCCCAACCGTCGTGCGAGCTCGCGGACGGACGCGCCGTCATAACCGAGCTCGGCGAAGGCCGTCAATCCGCGCGCCAGGATCTCCGCCTCGGCGGGGACGTCGGTCGGCTGGGAGGGACGGCCGACCCGTCTTTTTGCCGCCCTGCTCGCGACTTCGGTTTTCGGACGATCCACGGTCCATCGACTCCGATCTCGATCGCGGGAGGACTTGACAGCTGTCAGATTAACCGCCTACCATCGCCAAGTCAAATCTGACACGCGTCAAGTTTGAGGAGGTTCCCGTGATCACCACCATCGCGCCGCTCGCCGTGACCGCCGGTTCGGATGCGGACTACGCCCGCCTGGGACTGGCGCGCAAGGACATCGAGCCATGGGAGGACGGTGCCCGCACCGACGACCGTCCGGGCAGCTACGAGTGGTGGTATTTCGATGCCCACCTCGACGATGGCGCCAAGCTGGTCGTGGTCTTCATGGACAAGGACCTGGCCACCCCGCAGAAGCCGCTCGAACCGACGATCCGGTTGAACCTCGACCTCCCCGACGGCCGAACCTTCGAGAAACTCGTCACCTTCGACCCTGGCCTGTGGAGCAGCGCGAAGGACCATGCCGATGTCCGTATCGGCGAGAACCGCTTCACCGGCGACCTGCACACCTATCGGATCACCGCGACCGTCGACGACATCGCGGTGGACATCACGCTCGAAGGCGAGGTTCCCGCCTGGCGCCCGGAGACCGGCTACATGCTGTTCGGGACGGATCGGAAGCGCGAATTCGCCTGGCTCCCGTCCGTACCGCAGGGCAAGGTGACCGCGACGTACAGCATCGGCGACGAACGGCACGAGACCGCCGGCACCGGCTACCACGACCACAACTGGGGCAATGTCGGGCTCATGGACATCGTCCACGACTGGTACTGGGCGCGCGGCCAGGCCGGACCGTATTCGGTCATCGCCTCCTACATCACCGCCCACGAGACGTACGGCTACACGACCCTGCCCATCTTCATGCTGGCCAGGGACGGCGTCCTCATCGGCGACGACCCCTCGCGCCTGACCTTCGAGGCCCTTGGGCCGTACACCGATGCCGTCACCGGGAAGCCGGTCGCGAACGTCACGCGCTACACCTACGACACGGATGACGAGCGCTACGTCGTGACCTTCACCCGATTCCGGGATCTCGCGCGCAACCGGATGATCGAGGGACTCCACGGGCCCAAGCGCGCCGCCGCCCAGCTCTTTCGTTTCGACGGGGCCTATCTGCGGTTCTCGGGCGAGATCCGGGTCGAGCACCAGCGCGGCGCCGAGGTCGTCGATCAGTATTCGACCGAGGACGCGATCTGGGAACTGATGTACTTCGGCCACGCCCGGGCCGCCACGGTCTGACCCCGCCTCGCGGCCGACCACCGCTGCGCTACGGTGGCCCGGTGACGGCCGTGCACGATCTCCTTGGGCTGGCATCGATCGCTGGGGCACTGACCCTTGTCGTTGTCGCGACGTGGTCGGTGATCGCGGGCAGACGTTCCGGTGGCCGTTCGGACCACCGTTACGCAGTGGACCGCGCCGTGCTGGCCGAGATCGCCCTGGTGGCGGTCGCGGGACTCGTCGGCCTCGCACTGCTCGGCGCTGGGTCTCGGCCGGCGGATCCGCTCCACTTCCTGTACGGACCGGCCGCCCTCATCTCGATGCCGATCGCGATCGCGATCGGAGCACGCGCGGGCCCGGCCGGGAGGTCTCGACTGCGACGAGATATCTGGACTGCCGGCGGCGGCATCGTCCTGCTGGGGCTCGGACTACGGCTGATCGCGACCGGCTGAACGCCTCGGGGTGACGACCGGGCCGTGACATTCGTCAGGCGCAGGTCGGGTACCGCATCACTTTCGGGGCGTCGAACGCGGGCGTACGTTCAGGCACGTTCCGCGGTCCTCCCTCCCGGTTCCCCGGCGTCGGGCCGCAACGCATCCCCGAAGGCCCAGGAAGGACATGGGTTCCATGAGAACACGAGCCAGTAAGCCCCTGAAGAACGCAATGGCCGTCGCCTTTGCCGGCGTCTTCTTGGTCGCGGCATGTAGCGGAAGCGCGCCATCGCCGACCTCGTCTCCATCAGCATCGGCGCCGCCCGCATCGTCGTCGCCGGCCGCGTCGGCTTCGGGCCCGACCGCGAGCGCACCGGCGCTCGGCGTAGGGTCCTTCGATAGCGGCTTCTCGGTCATGTCCGAACTGACGGCACTGACGGCCGCGGGCAGCGGCCTCGTCGGGGTCATCCTCCCCGATACCACGTCCTCGTCGCGCTACGTCGACTTCGATGCTCCGTACCTGACCAAGGCCTTCACGGGAGCCGGCTACAAGACCTCCGACTTCAAGATCGACAACGCACAGGGCAACGACGCCACCGAGCTGGCCCTCGCCCAGGCCGACATCACCCTCGGCGCCAAGGTGCTGGTGGTCGATCCGTTGGACAGCACGGTCGGCAATCAGATCCAGGCAGCCGCCGCGGCGGCCGGTGTCCGAGAGATCAGTTATGACCGCGCGACATTCCAGGGAACGGATACCAACTACGTCAGCTTCGACAACGAGGCCGTGGGCAAGCTCATCGGCCAGGGCTTCATGGACTGCGCCACGGCGTGGAAAGTGGCGGCTCCCAAGGTGTTCGAGCTGGACGGCGGCGAGGACACGGATCCCAACGCGATCTCGTTCGCCCAGGGCTACAACTCGGTGATCTGGGGCCAGGCGACCACGCCGCTGACGGCCGGTCTGACGAACGGCGCTGGCTTCGCGCTCGTGGGCGATCAGATCGCCCCGGGCTGGAACAACACGACGGGCGGCACGATCTTCCAGCAGCAGTTCACCGCGCACCCCGAGATCAACTCGGTCGTCACCGCCAACGACGGTCTGGCCAACGCGGTCGTCACGGCCCTCAAGTCGGCTGGCGTGCCCGCCAAGACCATCCCCACCACCGGGCAGGATGCGACGCTCCAGGGCATGCAGAACACCCTCGAGGGATACCAGTGCGGCTCGGTCTACAAGCCGGTCTACCTTGAGGCGCAGGCCGCCGTGGCCCTCGCGACCTACCTGCGGGCCGGCGTCACGCCGCCCGCCGAGCTCGTGAACGGCACGACGACGAATCCGGCCGACTCAGCGGTGACCGAGCCGGCCACGCTCCTCACGGCTACGTGGGTCGACACCTCGAACATGGCCTCGACCGTGATCAAGGACGCCTTCGTGTCAGCTTCGGATCTGTGCGCCGCCGTCGGCGCCGCGGTCTGCACCGCCAACGGCATCGCGCCGTAAGGCGCCGACCGCGATGCCAGCGTCGCAGCCACCTCTCAGCTGCGACGCTGGCGAGCCGATCGACCTGATCGGTCGCGTGCCGGACCCGTCGCTCCGGAGGCGTCCGTCCCGGGGCCCGACTGCTGGAAGGGAACGACAAGATGAGCCTCATCGCCCGCGCGCATGACCCCGGGGCAGCGGAGCCCCTGCTGAAGCTCCGCGGCATCGACAAGCACTTCGGTCCGGTCCAGGCGCTGTTCGGGGTCGACCTCGATCTGCCGGCCGGCGAGGTGACCGCCCTGTGCGGCGACAACGGGGCCGGCAAGTCGTCGCTGACCAAGTGCATCGCGGGCATCTACGAACCCGACCACGGGCAGATGTATTGGCAAGGCCGCCCGGTCGATATCCACAACCCGCGCGATGCCGCCTCGCTGGGGATCGAGACCGTGTACCAGGACCTGGCGCTCGCCGACAACCTGGATATCGTCCAGAACATGTTCCTGGGGCGGGAGCGCCTGCGCCACCTCCTCCTCGACGAGGACGACATGGAGCGGGCCGCGGCGGCGACGCTGTTGAGCCTTCGGGTGACCACCGTGCGCTCGATCAGGCAGCCGGTCGCGACGCTCTCCGGGGGCCAGCGTCAAGCCGTCGCCGTGGCGAAGGCGGTGATGTGGAACTCCAAGCTCGTGTTGCTGGACGAGCCGACCGCGGCGCTCGGCGTGGCGGCCACACGGACGGTCCTGGACCTTGTCCGCCAGCTCAGGGACCGCGGGCTCGCCGTCATGATCATCTCCCACAACCTCAACGACGTGTTCGAGGTCGCCGACCGGATCGCCGTCCTGTACCTGGGCCGGATGGTCGCTCAGGACCGGCTGTCGTCCTTCGACCGCCAGAGCGTGGTCGACTACATGACCACGGGCGCGTCGACCCGCCAGGTCCACGCAGCTGGTCCGAGTGCGGCGGCCGTAGTGCCTGACACCGGGTCGATGACGACATGATCCCCAGCGCGCCTCCGCCCGGTGCCGCCCCCGACGTCGCGCCCGACCTCACCGCCGCGGCGGTCGAGGTCCTCCCTCCCGAGCTCGTTGCGGACTCGGTCGGCCAGTACGCGCAGGGTTGGCTCGCCCGGGTCAGAGGCGGCGATGCCGGGGTCCTGCCGGTGATCCTGGCTCTGGTCATCCTCGCCGCGGTGTTCCAGATCGTGAGCCCGAATCACGTCTTTCTGTCGCCTGGCAACCTGGTCAACCTGTTCATCCAGAGTTCGGTCTTCATGGTGCTGGCGATGGCCGAGGGTTTCGCGCTGCTGCTTGGCGAGATCGACCTGTCCATCGGCTACGTCGCCGCGGTAGGCGGCATCATCGCCGCCGAGCTCGTGCAGCCCGGCGTGGGCTGGCCGTGGTGGTCGGCCGTCGTCGCCGCGCTGTTCGTGTGCGGGTTGATCGGGGCCCTCCAGGGCACGTTGATCACGCGCCTTCGACTGCCGTCGTTCGTCGTCACGCTGGCAGGCTTCCTGATCTGGTTCGGGTTCATGATCGTGATCCTGGGCCCCGCCGGGGGCGTGTCGATCGCGAGTCCCCAGCAGCCCGATCAGCGGGTCCTCTACAACCTGGTGCAGGGCACGATCGATCCCGTGATCGCCTGGATCGGGCTGACGGTGATCGTGGCCGTGTTCGGTGTCGTCGTCTGGTTGCGCGACGCCAGCCGGCGCCGCGCGGGATTGGTGGCGCCGCCGGCGACGCTGACCGCGCTCAAGATCGTCTTCCTGGCGGCCATCGGCATCGTAGTCGTGGCCATCTGCGACATCGACCGGGGCGTCGTCCTGCCGATCACCGGCGTGCCGTGGGTCGTGCCCCTCGTCCTCGGCGTGCTGGTCGTATGGACCGTGCTCCTCGAGAGGACGAAGTTCGGTCGCTATGTGTACGCGGTCGGCGGCAACCCCGAGGCGACCCGGCGAGCCGGCATCAGCCTGGCCGCCATCCGCACGTGGGCCTTCGCGCTGTGCTCCCTGACGGCGGGGATCGCGGGCCTGCTGTATGCCTCGTGGCAAGGTGGCATGAACACCAACGTCAATGGTGGGCAGCTCGTCCTGTACGCCGTGGCCGCCGCGGTCATCGGTGGGACCAGCCTGTTCGGCGGCCGCGGCCGGATGGTGCACGGGGTCCTGGGCGGACTGGTCATCGGGACCATCTATAACGGCCTGTACCTCCTGGGCTTCCCGGTCCAGTGGCAACTCATCGCCACCGGTCTGGTGCTCCTCGCGGCGGTGATCGTCGACTCGTTCTCGCGCCGGGGTGCGGGTATCGGGACCGGTGCAAGGGCGTGACAGCCGGGGCGTGACAGCCGGCGCGTGACGCCGGCCGTTCAGCTGCAGGCCTGAGGGCCTGGGGGGCTGGTAACGGCGACTAGAATGGGGTCTCGACGTACGCGGATGACCCCTCGCCAAGGCGACCGATCGGCGGAGAAGGCCTGAGCGTGAACGACCGGCGACGCGCGATCGGTGGGCTCGTTGCCTGTGCCGCGATCCTGATCGGGTGGGCCCTGACCGAGGTTCTCACGCCGGTCCGACCCGCGAACGCGGCGGTCGGGCAGGTAAGCGGCGGCGACGGGGTCGCGCTCTACCTCCAGAGTTGCGCGGCCTGCCACGGGCGAGCTGGCGCCGGTTCTTCGGACGGTCCACCTCTCGTGGGCGTCGGCGCGGCGGCCGCGGACTTCATGCTTCGAACGGGTCGGATGCCACTGGCTGCGCCGGGTGCGCCCATGGTCAGTCGCGACCCCGTCTTCAGCGACCAACAGATCCGTGCCCTTGACGATTACATCGCCGGACTCGGGGGCGGTCCCGCGATCCCTGCCGTCCAGGTCACCGGTGCCGACGTGGCCCGCGGGCGTGACCTCTTCATCAGTTCGTGTGCCGCCTGCCACGGCGCTGGAGCGGGCGGGGACGCTGTCGGCGGGGGGTTCGTCGCCCCGCCGCTGCTCGGCACCGATCCCGTGATCGTGGGCGAGGCGATCCGCACGGGACCGGGGGCGATGCCGGTCTTCGGACCAGGGCAGATCAGCGACGAAGAGCTCGGCGCGATCGCTGCCTATCTCGTCTATCTGCAGGACGACGCGGCGCCCGGCGGTCTGACCGTCGGCGGTGCGGGACCCGTCGTCGAAGGGTATGTCGCGTGGGTGGTGGGCATCGGCCTGCTATTGCTGGCCGTTCGCCGGATCGAGCGACGGCGCCACCCGTGACGCCACCCGTGACGCCACACGAACGGCGGATGGAGCGCCTCGTTGCGGCGTCGTTCGCGGTCACCATCGTCACCGGCATCGCGCTCCTCGTGGTCTACGCCGCGGGCGGACAGACCCAGGTCGAAGGCGTCCTGCTAGCGCTCTGCCTCGGTGGTCTCGGTTTCGGCGTCACGGTCTGGGCCAATGAGCTGATGCACACGCGGATCGCGGTCGAGGAACGTCATGCCTTCGCCTCACCCGCGACCGCACCGGCACTCAGCGAGGTCCTCGACGAGGAGGCCGGCTTCACCCGACGGCGGATGCTGGTCGGGATGTTCCTGGGCGCGCTGGGCGGCTTGGCCGCGGCACTCGCGATCCCGGCCCTGTCGCTCGGTCCGGCGCCGGGTCGCGAGCTGTTCACCACGAGTTGGGCTCGCGGCCGCCGGCTGGTCGACATCGATGGTGACGTCGTCCAGGCGGCGGATCTCGAGGTCGGCAGCGTGGTGACGGTCTTCCCCGAGGGGGATGTGGGTTCTGCCCAGTCCCAGACGCTCCTCATCCGCGTCCCGACCGGTGCCCTGCGCCTCAGCCCGGGGCGGCTCGCCGGCGCGCCCGATGGCTACGTGGCGTATTCGAAGGTGTGCACCCACGCCGGTTGTCCCGTGGGCCTGTACCGGGCGTCCGAGCACCAGCTCATCTGCCCCTGCCACCAGTCGACCTTCGACGTCCTCGAGGGTGCGGTGCCGGTGTTCGGCCCTGCCGCGAGGGCCTTGCCACAGCTTCCGATCTCCATGGCCGAGGACGGCACGTTCGTCGCCCTGGGCGACTTCCCGGAGCCGGTCGGGCCGGCGTTCTGGAACCTCACTTCGTGAGGCTGCCGTTCCGCGGCCGCCCGCTGCAGGACCCACGCACCGACGCCGGCACGTCGGGCGAAGAGGCGCGAGCGACCGAGCTGGACCGGATCGTCGGTTGGTTGGACGAGCGGACCGGCGTGGCCGAGGTAGCCCGGACGCTGCTGCGCAAGGTCTTCCCCGATCACTGGTCGTTCCTGCTCGGCGAGATCGCCCTGTTCTGCTACGTCGTCCTCGTCGCGACGGGCATCTACCTGACGTTCTTCTTCGCCGCGGACACCGGGCCCGTCACCTACGAGGGGTCGTACGTGCCGCTCCAGGGAGCGGAGGTCTCGGCGGCCTTCGACTCCGTCATGCGGCTCTCCTTCGAGGTGCGTGCGGGCCTGCTCATGCGCCAGGTCCACCACTGGGCGGCGCTGGTGTTCGTCGCGGCGATCGTGGTCCATGTCTCCCGCGTCTTCTTCACGGGCGCGTTCCGCCGCCCGCGTGAGATCAACTGGCTCATCGGCGTGAGCCTGCTGCTCATGGCCCTGGCCGCGGGATTCACCGGCTACTCGCTTCCGGACGATCTCCTTTCGGGGACGGGGCTGCGGATCCTGTATTCGGTCGCGTTCTCGATCCCGTTCATCGGGCCGTGGGCCGCCTATCTGGTGTTCGGCGGCGAGTTCCCCCCGAGCGAGATGATCGGCCGTCTCTATGCCTTCCACATCATGCTGTTGCCGCTCCTGATGATCGGCACGATCACCGTCCACCTGGCCATCCTGTTCCTGCAGAAACACACCCAGTTCCCCGGTGGAAAGGCGACGGAAGCCAACGTCATCGGCCGCCATTTCTGGCCCGGCCAGGCGTTTCGCTCGCTGGGCCTCCTGTTCGTGACCGCCGCCGTACTGGCGCTCCTCGGCGGGCTGGTGCAGATCAATCCGGTCTGGGTGTACGGCCCGTATGTGCCCTCGGCGGTCAGTTCGCCAGCCCAGCCGGACTGGTACATCGGCTGGCTCGAAGGCGCGCTGCGCCTGGGACCGAACTGGGAACCGACGATCCTCGGGGTGACGATCCCGAGCCCATTCCTGCCGGCCATCGTCGTGCCCGGGATCATCTTCGGCGGTCTCGCCCTTTGGCCGTTCATCGAAGCGCGCTTCAGCGATGACCATCGCGAGCACCACCTGCTCGAGTATCCGTGGCAGGCACCGCTTCGGCTCGCGATCGGTACGGCGGCGCTGACCTTGTTCGTCATCCTCACCCTCGCCGGCGCGAACGACGTCCTGGCCGTGTTGCTGAACGTCCATGTCGAGGCACTGACGATCGCGTTCCGCATCCTGGCCGTGGCCGGCCCGCTCGTCGCCGGGCTGATCGCCTATCGGGTGGCCCGCGAGATCCGTGACCGGTCGGGCCGCCCGCTCGGTCCCGCCGCCGGATCCGTGGTTCGGCGCACCCCGGACGGCGGCTTCGAGGAGGTCGATCCATGAGCGGGGAGCGCCGGCGCCCGTGGCTGCGCGTGGTCGCCGTGGCCAGCGTCGGCGCCATCGCCGTCGCAGCTTGCCTGCCTGCCAGCGTCACCACACAGGGTCGAGCCGTGAACGACCTGTGGAACGCGTTCCTGGTCCCGGCTATCGTCGTCGCGACGATCGTCTGGGGGCTCACGACGTACGCGATCGTGCGCTACCGGCGACGGGGCGCGGCAGCGGACCAGCTGCCGCCGCAGTTCTCCGAGGATCGCCGGTTCGAGATCGCCTGGACCGTGATCCCGATCGTGACCGTGCTCGTCCTCTTCGGGCTGACGGTGAGTGCGCTCGGGCGGATCGACGCGCACACCGACGGTGGCATCGACGTCGAGATCACGGCGTTCCGATGGCAGTGGCGGATCGACTATCCGGCGGATGGCGTGACCGTGTTCGGCCTGCCGGAGGCACCGGCAGAGATGGTCGTGCCGGTCGGCGAGCCGGTTCATGTGACGCTCAGCTCGCCCGATGTCATCCACTCCTTCTACGTGCCGCTGTTCCTGTTCAAACGCGATGCGACACCCGGACGGCCGACCGAATTCGAGTTCACGGTCGAGGAGGCCGGTGCCTACGGCGGGCAGTGCGCGGAGTTCTGCGGCGTCGGGCACGGCGCCATGAAGCTCACCGTCCGGGCCGTCTCGCGAGCCGACTATGAGGCCTGGCTGGTGCAGCGACGTGCCGCCGCTGGCGGGGCGACGTGAGCACGACAGAGGGACTTGTCGCCGGCCACGGCACGGAGCGGCTGCATGAGCCGGCCGGCGGCCTGACCGCCTGGCTGACGACGACCGACCACAAGCGGATCGGGATCCTGTACGTCTCGACGTCCTACGCGTTCTTCCTGTTCGGCGGGGTCCTCGCGCTGCTGATGCGGTCGGAACTCGCCGCCCCCGGGCTCCAGGTGATGGACGCGCAGGCGTTCGATGAGCTGTTCACGATGCACGGGACGATCATGCTGCTGCTGTTCGGAACGCCGATGGGGACCGGTCTCGCGAACTACATCGTCCCGCTCCAGATCGGCGCGCCGGATGTCGCGTTCCCCCGGCTGAACGCACTGGGCTACTGGCTCTTCCTGTTCGGGGGTCTCGTGGTCCTCGCCGGCTTCCTGACGGCGGGTGGCGCCGCCGCCGGCGGCTGGACCGGATACGTGCCGCTCACCGGCGCCTACGAGCCGGGCGTCGGCCTGGACCTGTGGATCGTGGGCCTGATCCTGGTCGGGGCTTCGAGCATCCTGGGTGCGATCAACCTGATCACGACGATCTACGCGCTGCGGGCGCCCGGGATGCGGATGT
>JAXDKY010000327.1:0-5584 GCA_034666885.1 Chloroflexota bacterium | reverse complement strand
CTGGAGGACTTGGTTCGCTCTTCCTTCGAGGGCTTCGGCTCGCGGCCGGGGCGGGGCGGTCGCGGGGCGGTGCCGGGAGCCATCGGGGGGGCTGGCTCGCGCGGGCCGCGCGCTCGGGCGGCCTGCACGGCCGTCGTGAACGCCCGGGCGGTGTCCGGCGCGAGGCTGCCGAGCCATGCGGCCTCGATCTCCTTGACGCGGACGGTCTCCGCGGCTCGTCGCTCGCGCTCGGCGCGGGAATGCTTCGTCATCGTCGTCCTTCGTAGTCGCCCGGCCGGGAGTCGGACGGAGGGTGCTCCGCTCGAAGGCCGTTCGAACGGCCAGTGTACGCCGGTTCAGGCGGACGGCGGCCTGGTGGCCCGGAGCGAGAACGAGAGCGGCAGCTCCCCGGGCCCTGGCGGGAGGACGAAACGGTCGCTGCCGGGCTCGCTCTCGACGAGGAAATCGGCGGCCCAGTAGAGGAACGGGTGCTCCTCGAGCGACTCGATGCGCAGCCCCGCATCGATCAGGGCCGTGACGATCTCGCCGAGGCCGTGGTCCCAGCCGTGCAGTTTCTGCTCGCCGAAATCGGCGTCCGGGTCCGCGTACGAACCCTTGACGTCGAACACCAGGGGATCGCGGTGCTCCCAGTAGGGGTAGATCAGCCGCAGCTCGCCGGGCGCCACACCCTCGTCCTGGAACGCGTTGAACACCGGATGCGCCTCGGTGATGAAGAACGTACCGCCCGGCGCGAGGAAATGGGCGACCACTCGAGCCCAGGCGCGGATGTCGGGCAGCCAACCCAGCACCCCGCGCGAGGTGTAGACGACGTCGAACTCGCCCTCGAGCCGATCGGGCAGCTCGTAGACGTTGGATTCGATGAATCGCGCGTCCTCGATGCCGATGTCTGCGGCGAGCTCGCGGGCCAGGCGGATGGCCGCCGGGGAGAAATCGACGCCCGTCACCCGCGCCCCGAGCCGGGCCCAGGACAGGGTGTCGATGCCGAAGTGGCACTGCAGGTGGAGGAGGGTCCGGCCGCGAACGTCCCCGACCGCCTCGATCTCCTCGTCGCGAAGCCGGACGCCGCCCTGCCGGAATCCGGCGAGATCGTAGAACGCACCTTGGGCGTGCACCGCCGTCCAGGCGTCCCACAACTGCTGGTTCGCGGCGAAGGAATCGGATCGGTCGTGCGGCTCGGTCATCAGAGCGCCCACAGGAAGATGACATCCGGAGCCCGGTCTGCGGCACGGCAGAAATGGACCAGGTCACCGGCGAGCCCGCGGATCCACGGCTTCTCCTCGCGCGGAAGCAGCCCAAGCTCCTCTTCGAGCCGGTCGATCCAGCGGCCGGCGATGCCATCGAGTTTCACGTCCGGGATGGCCGCCACGGCCGAGATCCAGGCTGGCTCGACTCGCTCGATGCTGAGCTCGGCACCGTCGGCAGGGCCGGACTCGCCGGCTCCGAGCTCGATCCGGGCGTCGATGAAGTCGGTCGGGGCGTCGCGTTCTGTGGCCGCGCGCGCAGCCTCGGCGAACAGGTCGAGCCAGGTCGGGTCGATGCCGCCGCTGAGCGACAGGTAGGCGCTGAACCGCGCCGTGTCGCTCAGGGCGTCCCGGTCGCCCGATCCGACGACCACCAGGATCGCCTGGGCGTCGCCCGCCACGAGCTCCATCCGGGATCCCATGGACGTTCTTGTCAGCCGCGGTAGCCGGCGTCGCGCAGCAGGCCGGGAAGCTCCGTGGGGGAGCCCGCCACGCGGAACCCGGCGGCCTCGAGCGCTTCCACCTTGGACGCGGCCGTGCCGGCGCCGCCGCTGATGATGGCGCCGGCGTGGCCCATCCGCTTCCCTTCCGGCGCGGTGCGACCCGCGATGAAGGCCACTTTCGGGACGTCTGCGAGGTGCCCCGCGGCCCACGCGGCCGCGGTCTCCTCGGCGGCGCCGCCGATCTCGCCGATGAGCACGATCGCGTCGGTCTCGTCGTCGGCCGCGAACAGCTGGAGGACATCGAGGAACGTGGTCCCGATGATCGGGTCGCCACCGATGCCGACGCAGGTGGACTGGCCGAGGCCCGCGTCGGTCATCGCCTGGACCGCCTCGTAGGTCAGCGTGCCCGACCGACTGACCACCCCGACGCGGCCCTCGCGGTGGATGGACCCCGGGATGATCCCGACCTTGGCTCGGCCGGGGGACGTCGCGCCGGGGCAGTTCGGGCCGATGAGGCGGGCGCCGTGTTCCCGGACGACCTCGACCGCGGCGATCATGTCGAGCGCCGGGATCCCCTCGGTGATGCAGAAGATGGTCGCGACCCCCGCCGCGGCCGCCTCCATGACCGCGTCGGGGGCCCCCGCCGCCGGGACGAAGATCAGCGACGTATTCGCCCCGGTCTCGCGGACCGCCTCGGCGACGGTATCGAACACGGGGACCGTGCCGTCCAGCGCCGACTGGCCGCCCTTGCCCGGGGTCACGCCCGCCACGACCTTCGTGCCGTATGCCTGCGAGGCCTGGGCATGGAACCCGCCCTCGCGCCCGGTGATGCCCTGCACGACCAGGCGCGTGTCGCGGCCGACGAGGATGCTCATGCGATCGCCTCGACCGATGCGCGCTTTGACGCGGCCACGGCCTTGGCCGCCGCCTCGTCCAGCGAAGCGGCCGTCTCGAACCGCGCCTCCTCGAGGAGGGGCGCGGCCTCGGCTGCGTTCGTGCCGACGATCCGAACGACCATCGGGACCTCACGGGTCTGCTGGGCGCGCGCTTCGATGAGCCCGCGCGCGACCTCGTCGCCGCGGGTGATGCCACCGAAGATGTTGACGAGGATGGCGTTGACCTTGGGATCGGCCAGGATGAGCTTCATGGCCGCGGCGACCTTCTCGGCCCGCGCGCCGCCGCCGATGTCGAGGAAATTGGCGGGCTCGCCGCCGGCGCGCTTGACGAGGTCCATCGTCGTCATGGCCAGGCCGGCGCCATTGACCATGCAGCCGATCGTCCCGTCGAGCTTGATGAAGGTGAGCCCGGCTTCGCGCGCTTCCTTGTCCTCGGGGGCCTCCTCGTCGGGGTCGCGCAGGTCCTCGAGCCCGGGGTGACGAGCGAGGGCGGAGTCATCGAGCGTGATCTTCGCGTCCAGGCAGACGAGCCGCTCCTGGACCGTGCCGTCGACGGCACGCTCGCGAACGATGGCCAGCGGATTGATCTCGACCAGGTCGGCGTCGTAGGCCTTCATGGTCGTCACGAGTCCCTTGGCGATCGCGACCGCGGCCTTCAGGTGGGCGCCAAGGCCCATCGCGAAGGCCATCTCCCGCGCCCCGAAATCCTGGAGCCCGAGCAGTGGGTGGGCGTGGAGGCGGATGATCGCCTCGGGATTCGACACTGCGACCTGCTCGATCTCGACGCCGCCCTCGGCGGAGCCCATCAGCAGGATGCCGCGCTCAGCCCGATCGAGGACCGCGGCGAGATAGAACTCCTTGACGATGTCCGCGGCCGGCCCGACGAGCACCTTGCGGACTGTCATGCCCTTGATGTCCATGCCGAGGATCGACTCGGCGACCCGTTCGGCCTCGTCCGCCGATCCGGCGAGCTTCACGCCACCGGCCTTGCCACGCCCCCCGATCAGGACCTGGGCCTTGATCACGACCTTTTCCGCGCCCTCGGAGAGGAACCGCTCGGCTGCGGCCCGTGCTTCGGCGGCCGTGTGGGCGACCTCCCATGGGGGTACCGGCAGGCCCTGCGCGACGAGCAGCGACTTGGCGTCGGCTTCCTGGAGTTTCACGCGCGGCAGACTCCGTTTGGGGCGGATGGGGCGGGATGGACGGGAGCCGGATGGTACCGCGTCGGCTGACCGGCCGAGCCCGGCCCGCCGCCGCTACAATCGGGTCATGGCCCACCGTGTAACCCTCATCCCCGGCGACGGCATCGGTCCGGAGCTGGCGGAGGCATCCCGTCGCGTCCTGGATGCGTCCGGCATCGCCTTCGAATGGGAGGTCGTCGACGCCGGCGAGGGGGTGATGGCCGAGTACGGGACCCCGCTCCCGGAGCACGTCCTCAAGTCGGTCAGGCGGAACAAGGTCGCGCTCAAGGGCCCCATCACGACGCCGGTCGGATCGGGTTTTCGGAGCGTCAACGTGGCTCTCCGCCAGGAGCTCGGGCTGTACGCCAACCTGCGGCCCGCCCGCTCCATGCAGGGCGTCGTCTCGCGCTACGACGACGTCGACCTCGTCATCGTTCGCGAGAACACCGAGGACCTGTACGCCGGCATCGAGCACATGGTCGGCCCGGACGCGGCGGAGAGCATCAAGATCATCACCCGTGCCGCCTCGGAGCGGATCGCCCGCTTCGCCTTCGACTACGCGGTCGCCAACGGCCGGCGCAAGGTCACGGCCGTGCACAAGGCCAACATCATGAAGCTGTCGGACGGCCTGTTCCTCGAGAGCTGCCGAACCGTCGCCGCCGACTACGACGGCAAGGTCGATTTCGAGGACCGCATCGTCGACAACATGTGCATGCAGCTCGTCCAGAAGCCGGAGTTGTACGACGTGCTCGTCCTGCCGAACCTGTACGGCGATATCGTGAGCGACCTCGCGGCGGGCCTGGTCGGCGGTCTGGGCGTTGCCCCGGGCGCGAACATCGGCACCGAGGCGGCGGTCTTCGAACCGGTCCACGGCTCGGCGCCGAAGTACGCCGGCCTGGATAAGGCGAACCCGACGGCCATGATCCTGTCCGGGGCGCTGATGCTGCGCCACCTCGGCCACCCGGCGGAGGCCGACGGCCTCGAGACCGCCCTGCGGGCCGTCGTCGCCGAGGGGACCTCGACGACCTACGACCTGGGCGGTTCGGCCGGCACGGCTGCCTTCGCCGACGCGGTCATCGACCGGCTGGCCGGCGTGAGCGCGGCCCGATGACCGGGCTGCCCACGAGCCTTCGCCTCCCGCACAAGCCCCGCGGAACCGCCCCGAACGGGCTCGGCGTCACGCGCCGGATCGATCGGTGGTGGGTGGCCCCCGGTATCCAGGGAACGCTGTTCACGATCTGCGCGACCTACCTGTTCGTCAGCGGCATCCTGTTCACGCCACTGTTCGGGACGCCCTACGAGACGGCCGGCGGTCTGCTCTCGCCGCTGTTCTCGCCGCTGTTCCGCCCCGACTGGCTGCCGACCTGGCTCAGCCCCGGGCTCTTCATCCTGTGGGTCCCGCTCGGGTTCCGGGCGACCTGCTACTACTACCGCAAGGCGTACTACCGCTTCTATTTCGCTGATCCGCCCGGCTGCGCAGTGGGGGAGCCGACCATCCACCGCCGCTACGCGCTCGAGACGAAGCTCCCGTTCATCCTCCAGAACCTGCACCGCTACTTCCTGTATCTCGCGTTCATCCCGCTGTTCTTCCTGTGGCTGGACGCGGCGCTGGCGGTCGGGCACGGCGGTGGGATCACGATCGGGCTTGGCGTCGCGATCCTGTTCGTCAACGCCTTCCTGCTCACGGGCTACTCGTTGTCGTGTCACTCGCTTCGCCACATCGTCGGCGGGCGGCTCGACTGCTTCTCGTGCGACCGCCGCACGAAGGTCCGCTACACGCTGTGGCAGCGGCTCACGTCGCTGAACCTGCATCACATGGCGTG
>JAXDKY010000326.1:0-2598 GCA_034666885.1 Chloroflexota bacterium | reverse complement strand
CATCCCATCGTCATGGGCTCGTACGGCATCGGGGTCGGCCGCAACGTCGCGTGCATCGTCGAGGCGCATCACGACGACAAGGGCATCATCTGGCCGGCCGAGGTGGCGCCGTATGCGGCTCATCTCGTCTCGATCGGGGCGGCCAAAGAACCGCGCGTCACGGAGATCGCCCAGCGGCTGTACGACCTCGCCAAGGCAACCGGCTCCCGGCACGAGATGCTGTGGGACGACCGCGACGAGTCGCCGGGCGTCAAGTTCACCGACGCCGAATTGCTGGGCATGCCCTGGATCCTGACGGTGTCGCCGCGCTCGCTGGCGGCGGGTGGCGTCGAGGTCACCGAGCGGGCGACGGGTGATCGCTCGACCCGCCCGATCGAAGAGGTCGAGGGGCTCCTGACGAACGGGTTCTCGCCCTTGAGATATCGCTCGTCTGACGCGATCGAGCTCGGCGGCATCGGCCCCGCGGCGACATCGACGTCGGGTGTCTCGACCGCCGTCCCATCGACCGTCGTCCCATCGAGCGCGAGCACCAGGTCGCCGCTCTCGACGATCTGCTCGACGAGCTCGCTCGACGAGACGACGACGCTGCTGGGTTCCTCTGGCTCGTCGACGATCCGCTGGATCGAGAAGCTGACCGACGGCGGGATCGACGCCGAGATCGAGATCTCGCCGATCCGGTACAGCGAGCCCTTCTGGCGCAGCGCCCTGTTGGTCATCTCTTGGAGGGCGGTCGCCTTGATGACGAGCTCGGCGAGCGTGCCCGGGTCGATCTTCTCGATGACCGTCGTCATGCCGCGCTTGGCCATCCCGATCGCCTCGCGCGCGCCGGCGCCCGCGCCGGACAGCCCCTTGCCGAGCTTCTCCTGGGTGGCCGGATCCGCGGCGGTGCGCCCGGCCGCCGTCGCGGCATCCTGGGCCATGAGCCGGGCGTTCTCCGCGGCCTGCGCCGCCGCCTCCTGCGCCCGCTTGATGAAGCTCACCCCGATCCCTCCTGCACTGACCGTCCGGCCGCCGCCGGGCTCGCGCCGAGCATCTCGCGCCGAGCATAGCGAGCCGGGTGTCACCCGACCACTACGATGTCGAGCGTCATGTCACCCCGTCCGTCCCTGCCGAGCGACGACCTCTACGCACGCCTCGGGATCCCGCGCGACGCCAGCCCGGAGGCCATCGACCTCGCCTGGCGCGGCCTGCTCCGCAAGCACCACCCGGACATCGCCGGCCCCGACGCCCTCGAGCTCGCGAAGCGGATCAACGTTGCCCACGATTGGCTGAGCGACCCCGAGCTCCGTCGCCGCTACGACCACGAGCACGGCGAGGGCATCCGCAGCGGGCGTTCGCCGCGCGGCCCGGCACGGACCGATCGACCGGCCGCGGGCTGGCGCCCAGCGCGCCGCGAGCCGACGAAAGCGGAGCTCGTTGCGGCCGTCATCGAGCGGGCCGGCCGCCTCACCCGTGACGAGCTCGATCGGCTGGCCCTTGCGGAGCCGGCCCCCATCGCGTTCCTTGCCACGCTCCGCCGCTTCGTGCCACCGGAGCTCGATTCGGTCATCGAGCGGGCCGAGCGCGCCGCCATGGCGAATCTGCCGCCGGCCGCCCGGCGCGACCTCGCGACCCGCGATGCCGTCGTCGGGCAGCTTGCCGACCTGGTCCTCGGCGACATCCTCGAGGCGCTGCTGGGCGACCCGGCCGGAACGCGCGCCCGGGAGCGGCTCACGCGCGGCTGGGACGCGGCCGTCGGGCAGCCCCGCTATGGCCCGGCTACCGGCGCCATCGGCGAGCTGCTCGATCGCCTGCGGGCCCTGACGCCAGAGGACGTCCGATCCCTCGCGACGACCGGCACGCGGGAACGGCTCGGGGCCGCGCCGTGGCCCAGGGCGACCTCGCCCGAGGAGGACGATGCACTGCGCGTGTCCAGCGAGCTCGCCTCGGCCGACGCGGCCGCCGCCCTCGACCGCATCGACGGCGTCGGTGAACGGCCCGTTGCGGCGGCTCGACGCGCGGCGGGCCGGGTGGCCCACCTGCTGGTGCTGCGCCACGCCTTCCCCGCCCGGGAGTTCGAGCGACATGCCGCCCCCTGGCTCGGGACGCTGGTGCCGCGCCTGGCGCCGTGGGGCGCGCGGGTCGGGCGGCGGACCGGCAGCGACTGACCCCGCCACCGCCGATCGGCACGGGGCGCGCTGTGCGATGCTCGGCGGGTGGACCCGCTGCTCGTCATCACCCTCGGACTGGCCGCGGTCTCGATCGTGGTCGGGGCCATCGCGATCAGGAACGGCCGCGCCTACAACCGCTCGCTGGCCGTCATCAGGCGGCTGCGGGCGTCGGCCGCGCAGCACGACGAGGAGGTCGCCCGGGGCGGGGCCGAGCAAGCCGGCCTCCTGCAGGCCCTCGACTCGGGCGTCCTCCGTGTCGATGGCGGCCTGCGGGTCGTTGTCGCCAACCCGGCCGCCCACAGGCTGCTCGGCCGGCCGCCTGGCACGCTTCCGGGCCGCTCGGTGATGGAAGCCTTCCTCGACGCCGGAATCGAGTCGATGGCGCAGACAGCGCTCGGCCAGGGCACCGCGCGGGCCGAGCTTCGCCGCGCCGACGCGGACGGCCCGA
>JAXDKY010000325.1:0-2995 GCA_034666885.1 Chloroflexota bacterium | reverse complement strand
TCACGAGGCCCTGGCCCGCGACCTCGACGCCGTTCTCCATGACCTCCTCGCCCATCGCGACGCCGCTGTACGGGGCGAGGTACTGGAGCGGGGCGGGCTCATCGGCGCCGGCGACCACGACGATCGTGTGGTCCATGGCGCCGTGCTCCTCGAGGATCGCGACGGTGTTCGCGACCGTGGAGAGCTTCTGGCCGATCGCCACGTAGATGCAGACGAGGCCCTTGCCCTTCTGATTGATGATCGTGTCAATGGCAATGGCCGTCTTGCCGGTCTGGCGGTCGCCGATGATCAGCTCGCGCTGGCCGCGGCCGATCGGGATCAGGGCGTCGATGGCCTTGATGCCCGTCTGGACGGGCGTGTCGACCGACTTGCGGACGATGACGCCCGGGGCGATCCGTTCGACCGGCCGGGTCGCGGTGGAATCGATCGGTCCCTTGTCGTCGAGCGGCTGGCCGAGCGCGTTCACGACACGACCGAGCAGCCCCTTGCCGACCGGCACGTCGACGACCCGGCCTGTGGTCTTGACCGTGTCGCCTTCCTTGATCGAGGCGGCATTGCCGAGCAGGACCGCGCCGACCGTCTCTTCCTCGAGGTTGAGGGCGATGCCCATCACCCCGTTGGGGAATTCGAGCATCTCGGACGCCAGGGCGCCGTCGAGCCCATAGATCTGGGCGATGCCGTCACCGACCTCGACGACGGTCCCGACATTGCGGGTCTCGACGTCGGCCTCGAACGAATCGATGGCGGACTTGATGATGCTGGTGATCTCGTCGGAACGGATGGCCATGGGTCTCAGATCTCCTAGAGGGCGCCGGAAACGAGCTGATTCCGCAGGCGCTCGAGGCGACTTCGGACGCTTCCATCGATCATTCGGTCACCGAGCCGCACCACGAGGCCGCCCAGCAGGCTGGCATCGACCTCGGTGTCGAGCTCGATCTGGCCGCCGGTGGAGCGTTCGAGCCGCTGCGTGAGCGCGGTGACCTCGTCCGGGGTGAGCGGCAAGGCGCTGGTGGCGGTCGCGCGGTTGATCCCGCGACGCTGGTCATCGAGGCGGCGGAACTCCGCCGCGACGCGCGGCAGTTGCTCGATCCAGCCACGTCGGAGCATCAGGTCGATGAGGTTCACGACCTTGGGCCCGAGGATCTTGCCGAAGGTCGCTTGCGCTGTGGCGATCCGCCGCTCCAGCGGGATGGACGGGTTGGCAAGGGCGTGCCCGACACGCTCATCGGCGACGATCGCCGCGGCCGTTTCGAGGTCCTTGAGCCACGCGTCGAGGGCGTTGTCGCGTTGGGCCACCTCGAAGGCGGCTTCAGCGTAGCGGCGCGCGGCCGATCTGCGACGGGCCATCAGCGCGGCGACCCACCGATGGCGGAGCTCTGCAGGAACTCCTCCACGAGCCGGCGTTCCCGTTCGCTGGTCATGGTCTCGCCGACCACCTGGCTGGCCGCTCGAAGCGCCAGGTCGGCGACCTCGCTGCGGAGCTCGGCGATCGCGCGAACCTTCTCCGCCTCGATCTCGGCCGCCGCGCGTTCGCGCAACCGTTCGAGCTCTGTCTTGGTCGCGGCGATTTCGGCGGCGCGCGTGTCCTCGGCGACCTTCTGGGCGCGCGCCAGGATGTCGCCCGCCTCGCGACGTGCTTCGGTCAGGGTCGCGACCCGCTCCGACTCGGCGCTCTCCCGGTCGCGCCGGGCCTGCTCGGCGTCCTTGAGCCCTTGCTCGATGCGGGCCTTGCGGTCCTCGAGCAACCGTGAGACCGGCTTGAACGCGAACGTCCAGATGATCGCAAGGAAGAGCAGGAAGTTGGCCGCGGCGATGATGACCTGAAAGAGGTTGACCTGAAAGAGCGCCTCGGCTTCAGCCTGGGCGACCTGGCGTGCCACCTCGTGTCCCAACCCGGACGCGACGGCCAGCAGATCCACGATGCCTTCTCCGTACCGGATCGGCTACTGGATGAAGATCGCGAGCAGGCCGACGACGATCGCGAGGACGCCGAGGCCCTCGGCGAACGCCGCGAGGATGATCGCGATGCCGCGGATCTGTCCGGCCGCGTCGGGGTTGCGACCGATGGCGTTGGCCGACATGCCGGCCAGGATGCCGATGCCGATGCCGGGGCCGAAGACCCCGAGTGCGGCGAGTCCGGCGCCGATGTGCTCCATGTCTTGCGTTCCTCCTACTCCCCGAGCGGTCGGCTCGGGATCATCTGGACCGTGGGTGGTGCGCCCGCGTGGGCGTCAGTGAGCTGGTTGCAGCCCCGAAGGCTCCTTGCCGTCGATCGCGTCCAGCGCCTCCTCGGCGATGTGCCCCTCCTCTTCCTGGTGGCTCTCGATGGCGAGGGTGATGAACACGAGCGTCAGGACGCTGAAGATGAGGGCCTGGATGGCGTTCAGCATGCCGTCGAGCAGTAGCAGCCCGATCGGGAAGATCGCGATGGTCAACGAGGTGATGACGCCGAGCGCGACCTCGCCGCCGTAGATATTGCCGAACAACCGCATGGACAGTGTCACCGGCTTCACGAATTCGAGCATCAGCTCGATCAGGCCGACGAACATCGCGATGAGCCCGGCGCCGATGCCGTTGCGGAACTCGTAGACCGGGAAGAACTTGCCGAGGTAGCCGCGGACGCCGAGGTGGCGGAAGCCCTCGCCCTGGAAGATCAGGAAGCTCACCAGCGCCATCCCGATCGTGATGTTCACGTCGCTGGAGGGCGCCCGGAGCAGCTCGATCTTGCCGACCGGCGGGATCAGCCCGACCCAGTTGTCGAACAGGACCAGAAGGAACGCTCCAACGAAGATCGGGATGTACGGCTTGGCCTTGGGCCCGGCCAGACCGATCCCGAAGTCGCTGAGGAACTCGTAGAACGCCTCGAAGATGTTCTGCGCCCGACCCGGGATGAGCTTGCCACCACGCGTCATCAGGATGGCCCCTGCGATGACCGCGGCCATCACGATCCACATCGTGAAGATCGTATTGCTGATGGCCGGGTGGAACGTCAGGA
>JAXDKY010000324.1:0-2875 GCA_034666885.1 Chloroflexota bacterium | reverse complement strand
ATGAAGCTGACGGGGCCCGAGGCCGTTCCGCCGCCCGTCATCTTCTCCTTGGAGGAGCGGATGGTGCTCAGGTTGCTGCCCGCGCCCGAGCCGAACTTGAACAGCATCGCCTCGGTCTTGGCGAGGTCCATGATCGAGGACATCGTGTCCTGGACGCTGTTGATGAAGCAGGCGGAGCACTGCGGCTTCGCCTCGATCCCGACGTTGAACCAGACCGGCGAGTTGAAGCTCATCTTCTGGTGGACGAGAAGATGGGTCAGCTCGGCGCGGAACGTGTCGAGGTCCGCGTCGGTCGCAAAGTAGTGCTGGGTCTCCGCCCAGCCGGCGATCGTGAGGACGACCCGATCGATCAGCTGGCGAACGCTCGTCTCGCGCTCCGGCGTGCCGACGTGGCCGCGGAAGTACTTGCTGACGACGACGTTCGTGGCGAGCTGGCTCCAGAACGTCGGGACCTCGACGTCCTTCTGCTCGAACACGAGCTTGCCGCTCTCGTTGCCGATGGCCGCGGTTCGCTGCTCCCAGGCGATCTCGTCGTAGGGGTGGATGCCCGGGGTGGTCCAGCGCCGCTCGAAGGTGAGGCCCTTGGTCTTGTGGCCGTGACCGTCCGTGCCGTCGAAGCTGGCGCCGTACGGGCCGCTCAGCTGGCGGGTCGCGGTGGTGGTCTTCTTGCCATGACTTGGTGCCGTCGTCGCTCGATCCATGACTGCGACCGCCTCACTGTTCTTTCGGGCCATCTACCTGTTCCTCCACCGTGTCCACCCTGTCGCCCACGTCTCGTGGCGTAGCTGCGACATGCCTCCCGTTTGCCGACCGGTAGTGCGTGCTCGGGGCCTGAAGCGGGCCGGCATCTGGGGCCGGCGGCTGGGCTGGGAGCGGCTGCTCGGATCGATCGGCGCGAGCGTCAAGAGTACGCCTCGAGGACGGCCGAGTCAAGACAAAAACACAAGATGTAGTGGTTGCGTTGGAGGCTGCACCGCTACATGTAGCGATTGCGCACGTGGGCGCGTGCGTGGAAAAGGCGCTGTTGTTCGTGGATAAGCCGGGCCTGAGCGTGGACGAACTCGTACGTTTCGTGGATAGCCCGCGCCTGGCTGTGGAGGGGCGGTGGGCAATCCTTATTTCGAACAAGTGTGCTGTTCAGAGTAGCGCGCGGGCGTCCGGACTGCCACCCATTCTCCGGGTGACGGTCGCCGGGCGCCCGAACGGACGGAGGAGAGCCAGATTCGCTGACCTTGGGTCCGGGTTCAGTCGCCGCGCGCCCGAAAACGGCAAAGGACGAGTACTCCCCCTCGCGTTCGGTCGCCGGGCGCCCGAGCCGCCACGCCACGCCGATCCCCACTGCGCGGTGCGCCAGCGGTCGATGGTGGGACGCCCCTGTAACGCTCGAGCGACGGTTGGCGTTCAGCCTGCTGCGTCGAGCGTGGGACGCTTCGCGGATCCCGTACCCAGGAGGCATCTCCATGTCATACGACGGACTGCCCGAGCGCGCCGGAGCCGGCGCCCGCGCGGCAACCACCGATCGATCGACTGTTCCCGGCGCCAGCCCGTCGGGGCGGACTCACCTCATCGGCCGGATCGCCACCTTCGGCGCGATCACGGCCTTCGCGTTCGCGGCGTGCAGCGGCAGCTCGGGGACCGCGGCGCCGGGCGGGAGCGGCTCATCAGCCGCTGGCACGCCCGGGAGCTCGATCGCTTCGCCCGAGGCCTCGCCCTCGGCCAGCGCCCCGACCCGGATCGTCATCCAGGTCGTGGCGCAGAACAACAGCAAGGTGACCGGAGGCGCGGTCCTGAGCGACCTCGGTGACGGCAGCATCGCCGTGACGGTCGGCGTCATCGCGATCGGGTTCGAGGATCCGATGCCGGCCCAGATCGTGTCCGGCAATTGCGCCGACATGGCGGGCCTGACCCCGAGCGCCGCGCCGAGCGGTGCCGCAAGCATGGCCCCGAGCGTCGTGCCGAGCGTCGTGCCGAGTGCGTCCGGCGGCGCATCCGGCAGCCCCGGCCCGAGCGCATCCGTCGACCCGAATGGCCCCTTCCCGCTGAAGGACGTCACCGGCGGCTCGTCCAACACGGTCGTCCCGACCTCCTTGAGCAACCTCCTCGCTCAGCCCTTCGCGATCGTGATCCACAAGTCGGCGGCCGATCCGACGATCGTCGCCTGCGCCGACATCACGGCGGCGGGCATCCCGGTCCCGTCCGGGCTGGAGTCGGCCATGCCGTCGTTGCCGGCCCCGTCGAGCTCGCCGTAGCGGTCGGGTTGACCCGTCCGAGCACCCACGGAGCCCCGGCGCAAGGCCGGGGCTCCACGGTGTACTGACCGATCAGTGGACGGTGATGTTGCCTCCCTTCAGGGAGCCGCTGACCGAGAAAACGACGACACCGGCCGACGTCCGGACCGTGATCGAGATCGTGTCGTCCGTCGCCTTCTTGCGGCCATTGCCGTTGTCGACAACCGACACCGAGTACTGGTAACCGTTGACGCCATTCCACTTGCCGGTCCCGGTCCAGGCCGCCGTGTTGCCCGTGCCACTCAAGGTCAACACCACGTTCCCGTGGAACCGGCCCTTGCCGGGCGTGCGGACCTGGATCTGACCCTGCAGGCCGGCGGTGTCCGGCTTGGCGACGAAGCCGAACGAGTAGCGGCCCGATGTCGCGGTGATCCAGCCTCCGCCGGTGACCTTCACCGTGTTGTCGCTGATGATCGCCATCACCTCGGCGGAGCCGGTCCCACCGTCGTCATCGGTGACCGTCACGGTGATCGTGTAGACCCCGATGGCGGCATACGAGTGGCTGCCCGTGCAGACGCCCGCCGCGACGACGCCGGTGGTGGTATTCCCGTCGCCCCAGGCGATGGAGCAGGTGTGGGTGTCGTTGG
>JAXDKY010000323.1:0-2998 GCA_034666885.1 Chloroflexota bacterium | reverse complement strand
GAAGCGGCGGGAGCATCTTCTCGGGCTCGCCCGTTCCGGACGTCGGCGGCATGATGTCGGCGCTCGGGACCATCGGGAACTCGCCGTCGTCGTCGGGCGGTGGGGGCGGAGGCGGCGGCGGATTCGGGGGTGGCGGCTCGGGCGGTGGCGGAGGCGGCGCGGGAGGCGGGTTCTAGGCTCGGTCGTCGCGGGCTAAGCCGGTCGTCGCGGGCTACGTCGGTCGTCGCGGGCTAGGCACCGAACAGCGCCCGGCAGGGCTCGAGCCCTTCGATCTCGACGGGCGGTCGCGGCCGCGAGCGCCAACCCTCCACGGTCATCCGGAACCGCTGGCTCTCGCGCGACACGCCCTGCGGCGCCAGCGCACCGATGCCGTTGTCCTCGTACCCAAGCGAGCGCGACACCCCGTTGGACGCGGCGTTGTCGACGAACGCGGCCGACTCCGCAACCCGCGCGCCGAGGCCGTCGAACGCCAATGCGAGCACCGCGCCGCGCATCTCCTTGCCGAGCCCCCGGCCCTGGAACACCCGACCCAGCCACGAACCCGTGTCGACGATCCGATGGATCGCGAAGTCCTTCGCGCCGATCGACTGGGACCCGATGGGGCGGCCGTCCAGCTCGACGAGCAGGTTCAGCATCCAGGACTGGGGCGTCCACGAAGCCCGAACGCCCCAATGGTGCTGGACGAAACCGCGCTCGAAGGCGGGGCTCGGCTCGACCGACCACGCGACGCCGAACGGCATCTCGTCGGGCGGGTGGATACCGGCCTTGGCGACGTCGATCAAGGCCAGGATGTCGTCGTCGGTCGGCAACCGAAGCACCAGCCGCTCGCTCCGGATGCGCAGCCCGAAGATCGGCCAGGCGGTCTCGAGGGTGGTCCGATCGCGAGCTTCGGCGTCCATGGGCGGCCGACGGTACACTCAGGTCATGGGTGCTGTCGAGACGATGGAAGAGTTCTTCGAGAAGCTGAATGGCGGCGACCGTGAAGGCGCCGTGGCGCTCATGGACGAGAAGACCGAGATGCGCGTCCACGTCGGGGACAGCGTGCAGACCCTTCGTGGCGTCGAGCGTGTGGGTGGCTGGTTCCTCCGCGGCGATGCCGGGTTGCGCATGATCCCGGGCGGCATCCGCGACACCGGGAACACCTACGAGGCGGATCTCCTGGTCGTCCGACCCGGCGCGCCGACCCAGCACATCGACGCGACGTTCCGGGTAGAAGCGGGCAGGATCACGGCGATCAACATCGCACCGAGGTAGCGCCCCGCGCGCCGGCCCGACCGCCGTCTACGGCGCAGGCGACCCCGACGCTTCGCCGCCCACCTCATTCGACGCCGGCACCGGAATGGTGATCTGGTTCCCGACCACGATCCGATCCTTGTTCTTGATCGTGTCCTTGTTCGCCGCGAGCAGGTCGTCGACGGTGACCCCGAACGCCTTGGCGATCTTCGAAAGCGTGTCGCCCGCCTTGATCGTGTAGACCTGCGGCGTGGGCGCCGGGATGGGCGTCGGTTCGGGCGTGGCGGTCGCGCTGGCGGTGGGACTCGGCGTCGCCGCTGCGTCGTTGCCGCCACCGACCCCGAGCAGCGCCGGCAGGAAGAACAGGGCCAGCGCCGCGATCGCCAGCGCGCCCGCGAGCAGGGCGATGCGCGAGATGGCGGGCATCCCCGGCATGGAGGCGCGGGCTTTGATCTGCGGATACGCCTCGTAGCGGCGCGGACCCTCCCACGCCGGACCGTCGTGGGGGCCGGAGCGCTCGGCTGCCCGCTCGCGTTCCCGTTCTCGATCGCGGTCGCGGTCGCGCGTGGAACTGACCGTCGGCTGGCGGCCGGAGCGGGCGATCGGCGGCGGGTCGTTGCGGCTGCCGCGGGCGCCGACGAGGCCGGCGAGCTCCGGATCGGCCGGCGTCGAGGGATGCTCCGTATGGCGGATCCGTGGCACCTCCACCACGTCCGGGTCGTCCGCGATGTGGCCGCCGCGAGCCAGTCGATCGGCGGCGCTGCCGACCAGGCCGCGTCCCTCTTCGGGGGGCGTGTCAACGATGTTGGGCCGGCCAGATCCGTCGCTCGACCGACCGGAGCCCGGGCGGCCGCCTCCAGCCCCGGCGGCGCCGGCGGCTGCTGCCCCGCCGGCGGCCCCGGCGAGCCCCCCGGCACCTGCCGCCCACGGCGGGGGTGCCGCCCAGTCTCGAGGCGGATTGCGCCGCGGCCGCTCCTCGATCGGGCGATCGTCTCGGCGCCGCTCCCACGAATCGTCGTCGTCGTTGTCGTGGTCGGTGGAGTCGTCGCCGGACGCGTCACCGTCCTCGGAGTCGGACGACGTCACGATCGCGGCCGTCGGCGTTGGTGTCGCCGTCCCGCCGGCTCGCGTGTGCGCCGCTTCCCGCCGGGCCCATTCCTGGAAGGTCGGACAGACGGGGAACGCGCTCGAGAGGCAGTACGCCTCCTGGTGCGCCAGCGCGCGCGGCGCGGGCTCGGCCTCGGCGTAGCAACGATGACGGTGGTCCGGTCGATCCGCCCGCTCGTCACGCTCGTCCTCGAAGGCGACGAACGGACAGGCCGGGGACGTGTCCGCGCTTGGAGCCCCTCGCTCGGTCATCGAGGCGATGATACCCGCCGAGCCCTCCGCGGTGGCCGGGAGCGCGGTGATCCGCCGCGCGTTTGACATGGCCGACGGACGCTCGGACACTTCGAGCCAAGGCCCGAGGCGATACGGTGTGGCCGCAATCCCAGTGCGAAGGAGTCCCATGTCTCCCTTGACCCGTTGGCTCGCGCCGACCACGACCGCCTACGCTCATTGCGACCTGCCCTGCGGCGTCTACGACCCGGAACAGGCCCGCATCGAGGCGGAGTCCTGCCACAAGATCAACGAGAAATACGCCGCGAACGAGGACGCTACGTTCCGAACGCGCGCCGTCGCCATCAAGGAAGAGCGCGCCGAACTGGTGAAGCACCACCTCGACGTCCTCTGGCACGACTACTTCAAGCCCGAGCACCTGGCCGCC
>JAXDKY010000322.1:0-2921 GCA_034666885.1 Chloroflexota bacterium | reverse complement strand
ACCGCCGTCGACAACCTCAGCACGAAAGTCGACGGCTTCGCCTCGAAGCTGAACGGCGACGCGGGTACGCAGCTCAAGGCCGCGATCGCGGCTCTCAAGGCGGCGCTGCCGGCAAGCTGACCTCGGTCGGAACGCTTTGCGTTCAGCGAGCGCTGTCGCTGAGCCGGCGAGCAACCAGAAGGCCCGCGCCACTGGCGCGGGCCTCCCGATTCCGGGGGCTGACCCAGGGTCTAGCTGTTCGGATCGTCGTTCTGGTGGTCGCGGCGCAGCCAGCTCATCGGTCGTGAGACCGGCATCGCGTGGACGAGACTGCCTGAATCGGACTGGTTGGAGCCCGACGCGACGGGAACCTGGACGGGCTCAGCCGCGGGCGTCTCGCCGGCGTCGACAGGGTCGGTCGCCGCGGACGCCCCACCGATCGCATCAGCCGAGGCAGACATCTCCGTCCAGGCCCGCCACGCTCCAATCGGCTTCGCCGGAGAGTCGGGATCCATGACGCCGACCGGCGCGGCCGGGGTCGCGTCGACGGCCTCGGAGCTGGCAGGCACGGATCCTGTGGTCTCTGCGCTGCTGATCGTCTCGATGCTGGGGAACACCGGGCGTCGACCGGCCTGCTGGGCGACGGCGATGGGCGTCTCGCGCTCGATGTTGGCGAAGAACGCTTCGACGTCGGCCCGATAGGCGGTGATCGCGGCCTCGACGACCTCGATCTCGCGATCGATCTTGGAACCGTGCTGGGTCAGGCTCAGCTCGAGGTCGGCCCGGACCACCTGGGCGCGCCGCTCGCGCTCGGCCTGGATCCGCTCTCGTTCGGCCGTGGCCCACGAGTCGATCCCCTTGAGATCCTCGTCCGCGAGCTCCCGCATCCGCGTCGCGTCGGACTCGCGGCGGGCCCGCACGGAGGCGACGAGCGCGTCGCGGCGGGCGTCCATCTCCGCGATGATCCGTGCCTTCTCGGCCTCGGCCGTCGATTGCATGGCCTGGGCGAGCGCTGCGAGGAAGGCGGCGCCGTCGTCGATCGGCGTCTCGCCGGCGGCCTCGGCCACGACCGCGGGGGCGGCGGTCTCGCCGTCGGTTGCCGTTGCCTCTCCCGTCGGAGCGTCGACCGTGGCATCTGCCTCGGGCGCGTCGCTCGTCGCCTCCGCTGTCGGCGCCTCGGCCGCTGCGTCCGCTTCCGGCGCCTCGGCCGTCGCGACGGCCTCTGCCGAAGGATCGGCGGCCGCCTCTGCAGGGTCGCTCCCGTTCGAGCTGAAGCCGGTGCTCGTCTCCGACCTCGGGTACCCGTCGGACTCGAGCTGGGTGCGCTGATCCGACATAGTCGCGACCTCGTATCGCCGTCGACCGCGGCATTCCCGGTGCGCCGCGAGATTCGACAGGGCGCCGATGGTACTGCGCCATTGGTACGGGGGCAATATCGAATCTCGGACAGGTGTACCGGCGGCTCGCGCACGTTGCGCCCGGGCACCGCAAACCGCCAATGGGTGCCGTCGGGCGGGGCCGGCACGGAGGAGGCAGTGCCGGCCCCAGCCCGATCAGCGGTGGATTTGACTCACGACGACCGAATCGAAGTCAGCGCGGAAACCGCTTCCGCCCATCGATACGAGCCCGATCCTTGCGTTCGTCCCGAGATCGCCGGCCCACGTCCCGCCGCGGGTCCAGGTGACGCCATCGTGGCTCGTGTAGGCGGTGAACCGCTGGTCGCCGCCGTACGGCCCGGTGACGCCGCCGCCGACGTCGGTCCGGACGACGAGGCGGAGCCAGGTCCATTCGCCGGGCGGCCCGACGACGGTATTCCCGTAGCGGGGATAGCCCGACGGGACGCCATCGACCTCGCGCGCGAACTCCGTCTGGCGGGTGTTCCAGATCGAGACGTTCACGAGCTTGATGAACGAATCATCGTTCCGGTACAGGACCAGTCCGGCCTGGACGTAGTTGAAGCAGCAGCCCTCGGCAGGAACCGTGAGCCGGACGCGCGTCTCGACGATGTAGTTGCCGACGGGCGCGGGCCGACTCAGGACGGACGCGTTGTTGCTGTCGACGTAGAGGTCGGCCGCCTGGGTGTCGATGCTGAAGAGGCCGTCCGCGACGCGATATGTGCTCGCGTCGGGCGGGCGGACCCATGTCCACGCGGGATCGAGCGAGCTGCCGTTGAAGTCGTCGGAGAACCCGCTGATTCGATCCCCGGGGACGTCCCACCGGGCGGGTGCGCCAGCCGGCGTCGCGCGGTCGCCCGGTTGGGCCGCGGGCGCGAGCTGTGGCGTGTCGGAGGCGAACTTCCCGCCGCGGACGACGGGCCAGCCATCGATCCAGGTCAGGCGGTCCATGAGCGCCGGCCGCTTCGTGAAGTCGCTTGTCCCGGCGAAGTAGGGGTCGGTCACGTCGACCGCGTGGTAGATCGTCCACCACTGGCCGGCGAGATCCTGGAACACGGTGTTGTGTCCCGGGCCGACCCAGCGGTTGCCGTTCATGCTCAGGACGACAGTCCCGCCGGCACGGCCGTCGGTTGGATCCGCGGCGTCCTCGTTGTCGTTGAGGTCCACGCCCTCGCGGTCGATGAATGGCCCGGTCGGGCTGATGGATCGGCCGACGAAGACGCTGTACCCGGTCTGCGGGCCGGCGCAGCAGTTCGTCGCCGAGGCGAAGAGGTAGTAGAACCCGCCCCGGGCGACGACCTCGGCGCCCTCGAACTTGTTGGCGATCGCGACGTTCGACTGGGTCGCCGGATCAGATGTCAGCCCGTCCTCGGACAGGTGGCGGACCGAGATCCCGCCGAAATAGCTGCCGTAGTAGATGTAGTCGACGCCGTCTGTGCGCAGCACGTCGGGGTCGAACACCCAGCGTCGCGAGTTCGGTCCGCAGCAGTCGGCGCCGTGCGGCTCTACCGCCGGGGTGGCCGCGTGCGTCCACGGCCCGAGCGGCGT
>JAXDKY010000321.1:0-4621 GCA_034666885.1 Chloroflexota bacterium | reverse complement strand
TCATGGAGGATCAACGCCATGACGGACACGGTTGCGGCTGTCATCAACAAGCCCGCGTGGGTCGACCTGTCGACGAAGGACCCGGCCGCAGCGCGAGCGTTCTACACGAAGGTGTTCGGCTGGAGTGTCGAGGTCAACCCCGATCCCCAGTACGGCGGCTACGCGCTGGCGAAGGTCAATGGCAAGGACGCTGCGGGCATCGGCGGCACGATGTCGCCGGAGCAGCCCACGGCGTGGAGTGTGTATATCGGCACCGACGATATCGACGCGCTCGCCAAGGACGTGACGGCCGCCGGCGGCACGGTCGCTGCCCCGCCGTTCGACGTCGGCGACCAGGGCCGCATGTCGGTCTTCCGCGATCCAGCGGGTGCCTTCATCTCGGCGTGGCAAGGGACCCGCATGGGTGGCTTCCAGACGGATGGCCCGAACAGCTTCGGATGGGCCGAGCTGAACGCCCGCGGCGTGGACTCGGCGCTGCCGTTCTATCAGACGGTCTTCGGCTGGGCCCCCAAGGCGAGCGACTCGCCTGACCAGCCGTATACCGAATTCCAGGTCGATGGCAAGAGCATCGGCGGCGCGACCGAGATGAACCCGATGGTGCCGGCGGAGGTTCCGAGCTACTGGCTCGTGTACTTCGATGTGAACGATGTCGACGCCTCGCATCGGACCGCGCTCGATGCCGGAGGGCGCGAGCTCGTGGCGCCGATGGACTTCCCAGGCGGCCGGATGTCGATCCTCAGCGACCCGCAGGGCGCGGCGTTCGGCTTGATGAAGACGCAGACCGGCGGATAAGGCCGCCGCTCAGCGCCAGTCGACGCTACGGACCTCCATCGGCTCCTCGACACCCTTGAGGGTCAGTCGCCCGCGTGGACGATCTGGTCGAACTGCCGCCACAGGATCACGACAAGCAGCGCCGAGCCGGTGAACCCGAACCAGAACGGCGCCGTGATCCCGAACGTCTTCGCCAGTAGCCCACCGATGGGCGTGCCGATGACGAGGCCGCCCATGATCGCGACGCGGTAGACCCCGCCCACGCGCCCGAGCAGCTCGTCCGGGACGGCGCGCTGCCGCACGACCGTGGACGTTGTGCCCCACACGAACTCGTGGGCCCCAAAGACCACGAACGTGGCCAGGGCCACCGCGGGCAACGTCGTCAGTGCCAGCACCAGGTGCGTGCCCGTCTCGATGAGGAGCCCGATGCGCATGAGGTTTGCCAGCGAGAATCGCCGCTCCAGCCGGCCATAGGCGACGACGCCGATGATGCCGCCGATCGCGGAGGCGGTGGTGAGCAGACCGAAGCCCACCTCGTTCATGCCGAGCCGCTCGGTCGCGTACAACACGAGCACGGACCACGCCGCCCCGAACGTGACGTTGAACGTGAAGATCGTCAGCGCGAGGGTCCGCATCGGCGGATGGGCGAGGAGCCAGCGGATCCCCTCGACCATCTCCGCACGCAGGCTGGACTGTTCGCGAAGCTCATGACTCGCGCTCGCCACCACGCGCGAGATCAGGACCGCTCCGAGGGCGAAACACGCTGCGTTCGTGGCGAATGGCAGTGCCATGCCGCCCGCGAACAGGAACGCCCCGATCGGGGGAGCCACCAGCTGGTTGGTGACCAGGAAGGCGCCCTGCAGTCGTGCGTTGGCGATGCCCAGGTCGTCGCGCTCGACCAGCCCGGGGAGCAGTGCACTGCTCGCGGAGTCGGCGAAGGTCTCCGCCGTACCCAGGATGAAGAGGGCAGCGAGCACGACCGCGATGCTGACGTTGTCGCTGACGATCGTGATGACGAGCACGGTGAGGACGATGGCGCGACCCAGGTCCACGACGACCACCATGCGCCGGCGATCGATGCGGTCCGCGATGGCGCCACCCAGGACGCCGAAGAGCAGCACCGGCAGGTACTGGCTCAGCAGCGCCATCGAGACGAGGAACGGGTCGCGCGTCTGGGACGCGACCAGCAGCGGACCGGCGGAGATCGCGATGCCGTCGCCGATGTTGTTGATGACCGTGGCCGACAGCAGCCAGCGAAAACTGCGCCCGAGCCGTGCCGGCACGACCGCTTCGACCATTCGGGCGAGAAGGGAGCGCACCGGCGGCAGGATACCAACGGCCCAACCGGTCCGAGGCCCCAGCGCGTGCCTCGAAGGCCCTGGGGCTCAGATCGTGATGATGACCTTACCGCGGGCGTGGCCGTCGTCGACCCAATGGAGCGCCTCGACGATCTCGCTCAACGGGTACCGCCGGTCGATGACCGGCTTCACTTTCCCGGCCGCGACCAGCTTTCCCAGCGTCGCAACGTCCTCCGCCTTGAACGGCTTCCACCACAGGAGCAGACCCGTCCACTTGTCCGAGGCTAGCGAGATGAGCGGCCCGAGCGCCACGCCCGCGAGGATCGGCCAGCTCGTGCCACCGAGGGTGACGTACACCCCGTTCGGCCGAAGCGCCCGGCGCACGCGCAGGATCGAGTGGTGCGAATCGGTGTCGACGATCCAGTCGTATCGCTCGCCGGTCGCCGTGTAGTCGACCTTCGTGTAGTCGAGCACGTGGTCCGCCCCGAACGAGCGGACGAAATCGACCTTGGCGGTGCTGCAGACGCCCGTGACCTCGGCGCCCATCGACTTCGCGATCTGGACGGCGAAGGGTCCGACGTTGCCGGACGCCCCGTCGATCAGCACCCGGTCCCCGGGGCGGATCGTTCGGCCGCCGCGCAGGCGCAGCGCCTGGATCGCCAGGATGGCCGAGTGCGGGAGGGTCGCCGCGTCCTCGAACGACAGGCCGGTCGGGATCGCGAGGAAGGCCTTCTCGCTCGCGCACACGTACTCGGCGAACGCACCCTGCCCGAAGCCGAACAGGTCCGCGAAGACCTCGTCGCCCGGGCGGAACCTCGTGACGCTGGGCCCGACCGACTCGACCACGCCGGCGACATCGATCCCGAGGCGATGGTTGCGCGGTGCGCGCAACCCGAGGAACGAGCGGACGAAGGCCGGCCGGGGCTCGATGCCGTCGAGGTCGGCCCGGTTGACGGATGCGGCCTGGACGCGGACCAGTACCTGGTCAGCCGCCGGCACCGGACGCTCGATCTCGGTGAGATGGACGACGTCCGGCGAACCATACCGCTCGCGGACCGCTGCTCTCATTCACCTTCTCCGATGAGTCCTGGGCCTGACCACGGTCTTATCTGCATCATGCAAGCCTGACAGGGTCGAGGAGAACACCATGGCGAAACTGAGGGCCGGGATCACGACTTCCGTTGACGGGTACATCACCGGTCCGAACGACGGACCGGAACGAGGCCTCGGCGAGGGCGGCGAGCGGCTGCATTACTGGGTCTTCGGTGGCCCGTGGACGTATGCCGAACCGGGGCGCGGGGAGCCGACGGGCGCCGACAAGGAGTACCTCGATGGAGAGATGGCTCAGATGGGGGCGGTCGTCGGCGGTCGCGGCACCTACGAGGCGGCCGCGGCCTGGGGCGGGAAGAATCCCTGGCCGGTGCCCTTCTTCGTCGTGACCCATCGACCCGGCGACGGACCGCCCGACGCGGGTTTCACGTTCGTCGATGGGCTCGATGCCGCCATCGTCCAGGCACGCTCGGTGGCCGGGGACAAGGACGTGTACCTCATGGGCGGGGCCGACGTCATCCGCCAGGCCCTCCGCTCGGGTCGCCTGGACGAGTTGTCGGTCTCGATCGCGCCGGTCGTGCTCGGCGCCGGGAAGCGCCTGTTCGATGGCTTCGACACGTCGGTCGATCTCGAGCTCATCCGAACCTTCAGCTCGCCGCTCGCGACGCACATCCGCTACCGCGTGGTCCGCTAACCGACGAGAGCGGTTCCCTCGGCGTTCAGCGGGGGCGGGATGATCTGCCGCAATGGCCGTGGACCCTGGCGGTCCGTCTTCAGCATCTCGATGACCGCTTCGATCCGCGTCGGTCGGCCGATGAGGTAGCCCTGGCCGCGATCGCAGCCGAGATCGGACAAGCGATCGAGCTGGGCCCGTGTCTCGATCCCTTCGGCCGTCACCTCGAGGCCGAGCGCGTGGGCGAAGGCGATCGACGCCGTGACGATCGCCTCGTCCGGGCCGAGCCGACCGAGTCCGGCCGTGAACGAGCGATCGATCTTGACGCCGTCGACGACGAACCGCTTGAGGTAGTCGAGCGCGGAATAGCCGGTCCCGAAGTCGTCGATGACGATGCTCGACCCGAGCGACCGTAGCGCGGCGATCGTATCGGCCGCGGTCTCGAGCCCGACCAGCATGGCGGTCTCTGTGATCTCGAGCCGAAGTGAGCTTCCGGCCATGCCGGCTTCAGCCAGGATGGCGCGGACGGCGTCGACCAACCCCGGATCGCTGAGCTGGCGCGTAGACAGGTTGACGCTCATCACGGGGAGCCCGCTCGGGCCGAGGGCGTGTTCGATCGCCTGGAGGTCGGTCATGGCACGCTGGAGCACGAATCGACCGAGCGGCACGATGAGCCCCGACTCCTCGGCGACCGGAATGAACTCGGTCGGACCGACAGGGCGGCCGGACGGATGGTCCCAGCGCAACAGGGCCTCGAGGTCGACCGTGCGGCCCGTCGCCAGCTCGATGATCGGTTGGTACTCGACCCGGAGCTGATCGGCTTCGAGCG
>JAXDKY010000320.1:0-17040 GCA_034666885.1 Chloroflexota bacterium | reverse complement strand
GCTCCAGGAAGCTCGCGAGGACCTCGTCGTCGGACGCCTCGCGGACCGCATCGAGCAGGTACACGTCGCGCCCGATCATCTTGCCGACGCGGATCACGAACAAGGTCATCGCGGCCTGGTTGTCCTGGCGCGCCATGCCGACGAGGTCGAGCTCCGTGCGCGCGAAGGCGGCCATCTTCTGGCTCTCCATCGTCCGCTCGATGGCCCGGATCTTGTCGCGGTGCTGGGCGGCCCGTTCGTAGTCCTCGGTCCGCGACGCGGCCTCCATCTCACGCTGGAGCGCCTTGACCAGGGTCTCCTGCCGCCCCTCGAGGAAGAGCTCGACCTGTTCGATGTCGGCTCGATAGTCATCCTTGGAGATGGCCTCGATGCAGGGACCCTGGCAACGCTTGATGTGGTACAGCAGGCACGGTCGCTGGAGCGCCCGCTCGCCATCCTTGATGTCGATCGTGCAGGTACGGAACGGGAACAGGCGACGGACGAGGTTCATGGACTCGTCGACGCTCGTCGCAGAGGCGTACGGGCCGAAGTAGCGGCTGCCGTCGTTGACGAGCTTGCGCGTGCGCTCGACGCGCGGGAAGTCGTCGCCGAGCGTGATCTTGATGTACGGGTAGCTCTTGTCGTCCTTGAGCCGAACGTTGAAGCGCGGCTTGAACCGCTTGATGAGGTTCGCCTCGAGGAGGAGCGCTTCCGACACGCTGTCGGTCTCGGTGACTTCGACGTCGGAGACGCGGTCGATGACGGACCGGATGCGGTGGATCTCGCCGCCGGCGGCCTGCTTCTGCCAGTAGCTCCGGACGCGGTTGCGCAGGCTCTGCGCCTTGCCGACGTACAGGACGTCGCCCCGGGGGTCCTTCATGAGGTACACGCCGGGGCGGTCCGGGAGTCGCTTGAGGGTCGCCTCGAGTTCGGGGGTCACGCCCCCGATGCTAGGACAAGTCGCGCTGGGGCGCGCCTACGGCTTGGTCTTGGTCGGCTTCGTCGGTTGCGCCGAGGTGGACGCGGGCTGACCGTTGGCCTTGAGCGGCTCGACGCCGCGGAGGTCGAGCCGGAACGAACCGGCCTGGAGGCCGTTGATCGAGGCCGCGACGGTGTGGCAGGCGCCGACCAGGGTGGCCGTATCCAGGGAGGCATTCCAGCGGCCGCCGCCGAAGGACAGGGCCATGGTCAGCGCGTCGCCGCCAGCGCACGGGGTCACTCGCAGACGCGCGTCACCGGACGTCCGGATCGTTCCGTCGATGGACAGTTCGACTTTGATCGGCACGTTCCGGCCGCGGTTCGCGGAGAACACGGTCCCCGAGCCGGCGACCGGCTCGCCCCAGACCGCGCTCGCGGAATGAGGCGCCACGTAGGTGACCGACACATCGAAGGAGGCGCTGGCGGAGTTGCCGCTGCCATCGGTCGCTGTGCAGGTGACCTTGGTCGTGCCCAGACCGATGTGGGAGCCACTGGCCGGCCGGCATCCGACCATCGGGTCGGCATCGGCGATGTCCGTCGCGCCAGGGGCCCGGTAGGTGAGGGTCGTGCCGGTCGGATCGTCCGTGGTCAGGCTGCGGTCGCCGGGCATCCCGGTCAGCGTCGGGGCGGTGGTGTCCTGCACCGTCAAGTCGAAGGTGCCGCTATCGGACAGGCCGCCGCCATCGGTGACTGAACAGGTGACCGGGTTCGTGCCGAGGGTCATCAGGGTACCCGCGGCCGGATCGCACCCTGGCGTCGGGGCCGGCACGTCCTCGGCGTCGGTTGCTCCGAGACCGGTCCAGTCGGCGGTCCAGCCGCCCGTGGCGTTCGCCTCGACCGGTCCACCGCTGGCGACGGCCGGCAGCGTCAGGGTCGGGGGCGTGTTGATGACGACATCAAGATAGATGTCCATGACCGTCGCCTGGCGGATCGCGGTCCCGTCATTCAGACCGAACGGATCGAAGGCACGGTGGTACATGAGCGAGTACTTGTACCCGGTACCAGGCGTCATCGGCGCCTGCAGCGTCACGACACTCGGTGTCCCGCCGGAGAGAGTCGGCGCCGGCGAGGGGCAGATCGCCGACTCAGCCGGCCAATCGGACGGGACCGGTCCCAGAGTGGCATCGGTCACCGACAGGACGGCGCCACCCTCGGGGGCGACCGCGCTGTCGATGCCGGCGGTGATCGTCTGGCCGGGATCCATGTGCGACGTCCCGGTGCAAGTCAGCACGATCCCGATGTCGACGGTGCGGATCTCGCCGGGCGCGACCGGGCCGAGGTTCGCGGTCGCTTCGATCGCGGATGTGAGGACGTCGCCATCGGCCTTTGCCGTGTCGGCGGCGGCACCACCGGCGAATGCCAGCAGGGCGCCCAGCGACAGGGCCATCGCACTCCTGAGCGGTCGGTGGTTCATGGCGAGGTTCTCCCCGAAGCGTCCGGCCCGATCGACGCGCCGCCGGGCTGGACGTGGACGAATAGTCATGCCGTAGGACGGGGACCCCAATAGACACTTCGGCCGGTTCGTTGCCCCCTCGCGCCCCCTATCGGTACCGGTTCGGTGCGCCGTGGCACCGACGGGCGCCGCCGAGCCCGGCACGAGGCCGCGCGACCGGTTGATCGGCGGGTGAGCGGGCGTGCGCATGCTGGTTGGCATGACGTCAGCGACCGTCGCCGAGCGACTCGCTCGGCTGACCGCTGACCAGCGCGCCGCGGCCACCGCGCCAGCGGGCCCGGTGCTCTGCGTGGCACCCGCCGGTTCGGGCAAGACCACGACCCTCGTCGCCCGGATCGCCTGGCTGATCGACGGTGGCGCGTCGCCCGACACGATCGGCGCGATCACCTTCAACAAGCGCGCCGCCGAGGAGCTGGCCGAGCGCCTGGCGGCTGCCGTGGCTCCCCTGGGGATCGGCCCGCGGACGGTCCGCGTGCGGACGTTCCACGCGCTGGGCCGCGAGATCCTGCGCGACGCCGGGCGCGCCGTGGAGCCGCTCGTCGACCGCGCGACGACGATCGCGGAACTCTGGCCGGGTGCGACGGCTGCGGAGATCGGCCGGCTCGACACGGTCTTCTCACGGCTCAAGCTCGACCTGGGCGTCACGGCTGCGGAGGTTGACGCCGATCCGGAAGCGGGCCCCATGGCGCGGGCGTTCGTGGCGTACCAGGCCGCCCTCGGCGAACGTGGCGCCCTCGACTTCGACGACCTCGTCCGCGGCGCTCTCGACGCGCTCGAGGCTGACGCGGGCCTGCTGGACCGCTGGCGACGACATTGCTCGCACCTCCTCGTCGACGAGGTCCAGGACGTCGACCGGTCCCAGTTGCGGCTCGCGCTGCTGCTCGCGGCGCCGGCCAACCGGATCTTCCTGGTCGGCGACGACGACCAGTCGATCTACGGGTGGCGACTGGCGGACGTCCGCCGGGTCCTCGGGCTGGACGCCTCGCTCCCGGGGCTGCGACGCGTCGACCTCCAGGTCAACCACCGCTGTCCGGTCCCGGTCGTGGAGCGGGCCGTACGCCTGATCGAGCACAACCGCGAGCGCTTTGCGAAGGTCGTCCGACCGCGGCCCGAGGCGCCCGGCTCGCTGATCCTCGCCCCGGATGCGACCGATGAGCCGGCTCGCACCGAACGCCTGCTTCGCGCCTGGCCCGATGACGACGGCACCCGAGCGATCCTCGCCCGGACGAACCGCGAGCTGCGGCCGGCAGTCCTTGCGGCGATGGCGATCGGCGAGCCGTTCCGAGCGCCATCGGTCGACCTGCTCGTCGACGATCCGTTGCTGGACGGCCTCCTGGCGCGCGCCGGACTGGAGACCGACCCGCGGTTGCCGCTGCTCGTCCGCCTGGCGGCCCTCCGGCGGGCCGTCGACGCCGACGGCAGCGAGGCGGAACAGGGTCTTGCCACTGCCCTGCTGGCGTGGGCTCCGCCGTTCTCCGGACTGGAGACGTTCGTCGCGGCCATCGAGGCGACGCGCACCCGGCTCGCCGAGCTGCGTCGCGACGACGCCCGTCTCAGCCTCGCGACCGCCCACTCGACCAAGGGGGCGGAGTACGACCACGTGGCCGTCGTCGGCATGGAGGAAGGGCGCTTCCCGAGCGGTCGCGCGATCGGCGAGTCCGACGACCCCGGCCGTGCCCTCGAGGAGGAACGACGCCTGGGGTACGTCGCGTGGACCCGCGCCAGACGGACCCTGACGTTGAGCTACGACCCGGCGGTGCCGTCTCCGTTCCTGCTCGAGGCGTTCAGCCCGGACGAGCTCGGCGTCAGCTTCGCGTGCGGTTGATCTCGCGCAGCAGCCGGTCGATCGCTTCGAGGAAGGGTTCCGTGAGCTCCCACGGGAGCACGTCCCGGATCGAGTCCTTGGGGCCGTACGCCGCTCGCGACCGGACGGCGGCCGCCCGCAAACCGCGCAGGTCCTCGTCGCGCAATCGATCGGGCAGTGGCTCGAGATAGGCCACCCAGCGCGTGTTGCCTCGCTCGCGCGCCGCCGCCAGCAAGCGATCGGCGTGACGCGCCGCCGCCAGGCCGAGGTCATCGATGACCGGGTACTGGTGGCGTGCCGGGACGACGGCCCGGGCCGGCTCAGGCATCCTGGCGGGTCGTCGTGGCGCCGTCGGGCTCCGCCCCCTCCGTCGGCCGGACGAGCAGCAGCGGGAGCCGCTTGCGCTCGGAACCGTTCACCAACAGCCGGAACGAGTAATCGCCCGGCGACGGGAACGTCAGGTTCCAGAGGTCGATGGAGAAGGTGAGCGTCGCGTCGCGGCCGTCGCGCTGGCTGCGAGCCACGAGACTGCCCGTCGCACCGGCTACCTCCCCACCGTCGGGGTCCAGCAGCACGAATCGGATCTCGTGCTCGCGCTCGGTCTCGGGCGCGGTGACGGCCAGCCCGATCACGAGGGCGAGATGCGGATGCCGCAGCGGGAAGCGCCGCCCGCCGATCCGCGCGATACCGCCACCCAGCACGTGGAATTTCTGGCCGGGGACGGTCTCGGCCGCGTCCGCGAGGAAGGCGAAGTCGATGTCGGGCACCTGGCTATGCTAGCCGCCGCCGACCCGTCGGTGAAGGTGCGGACTCAGCGGCTGGCCTTGGCCGCCGCAGTGGCGCGCTTACGCGACGGCGTGGCCGGGACGGGGGCCACCGGGCGATGACCGTTGGTCCCGTTCTGGCTCCCGCGCCCCGCCTCCTCGGCGAACGAGACATCCGACAGCGGCACGAGCGGCTCCCCGCGCAGCACCCGCTCCAGGTACTCACCCGTCGCCGATCCGGGCGTCGCCGCGATCTTCTCGGGGGTGCCCTCGGCGATGATCCGTCCGCCGCGGTCGCCGCCCTCAGGACCGAGGTCCACGATCCAGTCCGCGGTCTTGATGACGTCGAGGTTATGCTCGATCACGAGGACGGTATTGCCGCCGTCGACAAGACGGTGCAGGACCTCGAGGAGCTTCTCCACGTCGGCGAAGTGGAGCCCGGTGGTGGGCTCGTCGAGGACGTACAGCGTCCGGCCGGTCGCCCGCCGCGACAGCTCGGTCGAGAGCTTGACCCGTTGCGCCTCGCCGCCGGACAGCGTCGTCGCCGGCTGGCCGAGATGGACGTAGCCGAGGCCGACGTCGTGCAAGGTCTGGAGCTTCATGCGGACGTTCGGCACGGCGCTGAAGAAGTCGAGCGCCTCGGCGATCGTCATCTCGAGCACGTCCGCGATGGACTTGCCCTTGTAGTGGATCTCGAGCGCCTCGCGGTTGTAGCGCTTGCCCTTGCACACCTCACACGGCACGTACACGTCCGGCAGGAACTGCATCTCGATCTTGAGGATCCCGTCGCCCTTGCAGTTCTCGCAGCGGCCACCCTTCACGTTGAAGCTGAACCGGCCGGGGAGGTAGCCACGGACGCGCGCTTCGGGCACGCCGGCAAACAGCTCGCGGATCGGCCCGAACAGCCCGGTGTAGGTGGCCGGGTTGGAACGCGGCGTCCGACCGATCGGGCTCTGGTCGATCTCGATGATCTTGTCGATGTGCTCGGCACCGGTCAGCTTGTCGTGGGCCCCGACTGGCTCGCGTGAGCCGTTGAGCTCGCGCGCCAAGGCTCGATACAGCACCTCTGTGACCAGCGTGCTCTTGCCACTGCCCGACACCCCGGTGACGGCCACGAACGTGCCGAGGGGCACCCGCAGGTCCACCTTGCGCAGGTTGTGCTCGCTCGCGCCCTTGACCACGAGCGCCTTGCCACTGCCCTTGCGTCGCTTGGTCGGGATCGGGACCTCGCGCTCACCACGCAGGAAGGCCCCCGTGATCGAGCGCGGCTCGGCCAGCAACTGCTCCAGCGTCCCATTCGAGATGATCTCGCCGCCGTGCTCACCGGCCCCAGGCCCGATGTCGACGACCCAGTCGGCCGTCCGGATGGTCTCCTCGTCATGCTCCACGACGAGCACCGTGTTGCCCAGGTCGCGCAACCGCGTCAGCGTCGCGATGAGCTTGGCGTTGTCGCGCTGGTGGAGGCCGATCGACGGCTCGTCGAGGATGTACAGGACGCCCATCAGCGTGGTGCCGATCTGGGTCGCCAGCCGGATGCGCTGCGCCTCGCCGCCCGACAGCGTCACGCTGGTCCGGTCCATCGTCAGGTAGTCCAGGCCGACGTCGACGAGGAACCCGAGCCGCGCGACGATCTCCTTGACCACCTGGTAGGCGATGGCCCGCTCGCGCTCGTTGAGATCGGCGCGCAGCCCGTTCGCCCAGCGCAGCGCCGCCTTGATCGACATCGTCGAGACGTCCCAGATGTCCTTGTCGCCGATGGTCACGGCAAGGATCTCCGGCCGCAGCCGCTTGCCGCCGCACGTCGGGCAGGGCTTGCTGACCATGAACTTCTCGATCTCGGTCTTGATGTAGTCCGACTCGGATTCCCGGTACCGACGCTCGAGGTTGCTGACGATGCCCTCGAAGTTCGCCTTGTATGTGCTCTCGCCGCGTTCGTGCCGGTAGCGGACGAGCACCCGCTCTTGGTCCTTCTTCGAGTAGAGCAGGTAGTCGAGCGCCTCCTTGGGGAGGTCCTTGACGGGTGCCTTGAAGTCCCAGCCGTGGGACTTCATCACCGCCTCGATGATCTTCATCCGCCAGGACTGGTCGGTCGACAGCATCCCGCCGAGCCCGAGGGCACCGCCGCCCAGGCTCTTGTTCGGATGCGGGATCAGCAGCGACGGATCGATCTCGAGCTTCGTCCCGAGTCCCGTGCAGGTCGGGCAGGCGCCGTGCGGCGAGTTGAAGGAGAAGTTGCGCGGCTCGAGCTCGTCGATCGTGAAGCCGTCGTAGGGGCAGCTGTACTTCTCGCTGTAGCGGAGCTCCTCGAAGGCCGGCGGCTCGTCGTCGCGCGGCGCGGGCGCGATCAACACGACGCCCTCGCCGAGCCGCAGGGCCGTCTCGACCGAGTCGGCCAGCCGGGTGGCGTCCGGGTCGGAGATGACGAGGCCCGACTCGGGGTCGATCGGTCGGCCGTCTTCCGCGCGCTTCGCGCCGTCGGGCGCCTCGGCATGACGGACCACATAGCGGTCGACGACGACCTCGATCGAATGGCGCTTGTACTTGTCGAGCGAGGGCGCATCGGCGATGTCGTAGAGCTCGCCGTCGACCCGAACCCGGACGAAGCCCTGCCGCCGGGCGGCGTCCACGATGCGGTCACCCTCGGTCTTGCGGTCCTTGATGAGGGGTCCCAGGACGAGCAGCCGCGTTCCCTCCGGCAACGCCAGCACCTGGTCCACGATCTGCTGGACGCTCTGCCGCTCGATGGCGTGGCCATTCGGGCAGTGCGGGATCCCGATCCGCGCGAACAGCAGCCGCAGGTGGTCGTAGATCTCGGTGACGGTGCCGACCGTCGAGCGGGGGTTCCGGCTCGCGCCCTTCTGGTCGATCGAGATGGCCGGGCTCAGCCCGTCGATCTGGTCGACGTCCGGCTTCTCCATCTGCCCGAGGAACTGCCGGGCATACGCCGACAGACTCTCGACGTAGCGGCGCTGGCCCTCGGCATAGATCGTGTCGAAGGCGAGGCTGGACTTGCCGGAGCCGGACAATCCGGTGATGACGACGAGCCGATCGCGCGGGAACGCGACCGTCACGTCCTTCAGGTTGTGTTCGCGCGCTCCGCGCACGACGAGCTGATCCTGGGGCACGGTCCAAGTCTACCGGATAGGAGCCATTTCGAACAGGCGTTCGTCGTGCAAAACGTCCCGGCGAGCACGGCCGCCTAGCGCCGGCGGCTCGGACGCTGGCCGGTGCGCTTGCGGATGTTGGGCGTGACCGTCCGGTCCCAAGTCGGGCGCTCGACCCAGCGAGCGGCCCCGCCCGGGGAATCGTCGTGCTCGTCCCGGATCCCCGGTAGCCAGTCCGAGGCGGTCCCGTCGCCACCCGGCACGCCGTCGAGTGTCTCGGACGGCTCCTCCTCCGCCGGCAGGACCACGACGCTCATGACCTCCATGACCGAACCCGTGGCCGCGGCCGCCTCGTCCGCCCGCCGGCCTCGCGCCCGGTCGGCGGCGCCCGTCAGGCCACCGCGTCCCGCCCCGGCCGTGGCGGCCGCGCGCTCGGCGGCCCGGGCCACGGTCACCGACGCGTCCTGCTCGAGGACGCGCAGGCGGATGTTCTGGATCTCGTCGCGCAAGGCCGCCGCTCGCTCGAACTCGAGGTCCTTGGCCGCCTGGCGCATCTCGGCCTCCATGCGGACGACGAGCGCCTCGACCTTCTTGCGGTCGGCCTCGTCGAACGACCCGCCCGAAGCGCCGCGTTCCGAGGTGTAGACGATGGTCGACTCGGCGACGGCGCGTAGGCGTTGGTTGATGTCGTGGATGCCCTTGACGATCGTCGTCGGCTCGATGCCGTGCTCAGTGTTGTAGGCGACCTGGATCGCCCGGCGGCGGTTCGTCTCGTCGATGGCGACCTGCATCGATTCGGTGACCCGGTCGGCGTACATGACGACCTCGCCACCGATGTTGCGGGCCGCCCGGCCGATCATCTGGATGAGCGACCAGGCCGACCGCAGGAACCCTTCCTTATCGGCATCCAGGATGGCCACGAGCGTCACCTCGGGCAGGTCGATGCCCTCGCGCAGCAGATTGATGCCGACGAGCACGTCGAACACGCCGAGGCGCAGGTCGCGCAGGATGGCCACCCGCTCGAGCGTGTCGACCTCGCTGTGCAGGTACTGGACCTTGACCCCGAGCTCCTTCAGGTAGTCGGTCAGGTCCTCGGCCATCTTCTTGGTCAGGGTCGTGATGAGGGCGCGCTCGCCGCGCTCCACCCGACCCCGGATCTCCTCCAGGAGGTCGTCGATCTGGCCCTCCGTCGGGCGGACCGTGATCTGCGGGTCGACGACGCCGGTCGGGCGGATGAGCTGTTGGGCGATGTGGCCCTGGCTGCGTTCCAGCTCGTACGGGCCCGGCGTCGCGCTCATGTAGACCGCCTGGTTGACGGTCGCTTCGAATTCCTCGAACGTCAGCGGCCGGTTGTCCAGCGCGGATGGCAGTCGGAAGCCGAAATCGACCAGGATCTCCTTGCGCGTCCGGTCGTTCTTGTACATGCCGACCACCTGCGGGATCGTCATGTGCGACTCGTCGACGACGAGCAGCCAGTCCGGCGGGAAGTAGTCGAGCAGCGTCCACGGCCGTGAGCCTGGCTCGCGGCGGGCGAGATGGCGCGAGTAGTTCTCGACGCCGGTGCAGTAGCCCAGCTCGCGCAGCATCTCGAGGTCGAACGTCGTGCGCTGGCGGAGCCGGGCGCCTTCGAGGGCGCGGCCTTCGGCTTCGAGCTCTCCGACGCGCTCCTCCATCTCCGCTTCGATGTCGACGATGGCTTCCTTGAGCTTGTCGGCCGGCGTCACGAAGTGGGTCGCCGGGTAGACGTTCGTCTCCTTGCGCTCGGCGAGAAGCTCTCCGGTCAACGGGTCGAGCTCGGTGATCCGCTCCACCTCGTCGCCGAAGAACTCGACCCGGATGAGGGTCTCCTCGGACGCCGGCTGCAGCTCGAGCGTGTCGCCCCGCACCCGGAAGCGGGCGCGGCTGAGGGCTTGGTCGTTGCGCTGGTACTGCAGGTCGACGAGGTGGCGCAGGACGGCGTCTCGGCGGTACTTGCCGCCGACCCGGAGCTTGAGGACGGTCGCCCCGTAGTCCACCGGCGCGCCCAGGCCGTAGATGCACGACACGCTCGCGACGATGATCACGTCGCGCCGCTCGAACAGGGCATGCGTCGCGGCATGGCGGAGGCGGTCGATCTCGTCATTCCTCGACGAGTCCTTCTCGATGTAGGTGTCGCTGCGGGGCAGGTACGCCTCGGGCTGGTAGTAATCGAAATAGCTGACGAAGTACTCGACCGCGTTGTTCGGGAAGAACTCGCGGAACTCGGCGTAGAGCTGGGCCGCCAGCGTCTTGTTGTGGGCCAGCACCAGCGTCGGCTTGTTGTGCGCCTGGATGACGTTGGCGACGGTCCACGTCTTGCCCGATCCGGTGACGCCGAGGAGCGTCTGGTGGCGCTCGCCCGCGACGAGGCCGTTGCTCAGGCGCTCGATGGCGGTGGGCTGGTCACCAGTCGGCTGGAATGGGGCGATGAGTTCGAAGTCGGGCACGCGGAAAGTCTACCGGAACGTGCCGCTTTCGAACAGGCGTTCGGTCGCTCGATGTCGTCCTATTTCCATCGGACCGTACCTCCGTTTGCCGCTCGCGGGGGACGAACGAGTGATACCGACTGACCGTGGGCCCACGGGACAATTCCGGGGATATCAACAGGAGGTTGACCGACTTTCGCATGCGCCTCGTACGCCGCTCCCACGACGCAACCTCGGGTGAGCACGCGCCCGCGCAGCGCGGCCAGAGCCTGGTCGAGTTCTCGCTCGTGATGATGCCCCTGTTCATCATCATCCTCGGGATCATCCAGTTCGGGTTCATCTTCAACGCCTACGTGACCATCACGAACGCGGCCCGCGAGGGCGGTCGAACGGGCACGGTCTACGTCTACGACGCGTCGAAAGACAAAGACCAGAACGACGCGGCACGCTGCGAGAAGGCGCGCCAGGCCTTTGTCGGCTCGATGAACCTGCTCAACAAGACCGCGCCGAACTTCACGAACTCCGCGATCGCCTGGACGAAAAGCGGGCTCGTGTACACCAACGGCGACCTGACTTGCACCTATTCAAACCCGGCCGCAGTCGCCGAGACGGACGCCCGGGTCGGTCAGCAGATCACCGTCCGCGGGCTGTATCACATGGACCTGATCATCCCGCTGATCGCGCAGCTCCTGCCGCGAGACGCGGGCGGCCGCCTGGGACTCACGTCCGAAGTCACGATGGTGCTCAACTGATGAGCCGCCGAGGCCGCGTGTCCCGCGATCCCGACCGGCGGGAGGCCACCGACCGGGAGCCCGCTCGCCACAAGCCAGCCCGCGGCCAGGTCATCGTCATCTTCGCCCTGTCGCTGGTCGCCCTCATGGCCGTGGCCGGCCTGGCCTTCGACATCGGACGGTTCTACAGCGAGAAGCGCTTCCTCCAGAACGCCGCGGACGCCGGGGCGCTGGCCGTCGCGAACGCCCTTATCCGCGGCGAGACAGCAATAGACGCGGAGGCGGAGGGTCGCGATGTGCTGGCCCGAAACCTCGTCGGGAGCCCGACCGGCACGCCGGCCCTGGTCGCGACGATCCCGCAGTACGCCACGGGCCATCCTGGCATTCCTGCCTACCTGATCAGCGGCATCCTGATCGAGTCAGGCAACGACGTTCGCGTCGCCATCACGAGCGACGTCACCTACACGTTCGGGCGGGTCGTCGGTCTCGGATCGGCCGTGGTCAGCGGGCAGGCCCGTGTCGCCACCAAGGGCGACCTCCTGCCGATCGCCGTCCGCCACTACGTCAACGCACCGGGACCTTTCGCGGGCGCCGTCGCGCCGTGCGACGGGAACGCGAACCACTTCCAGGATCTCGTGTCCACGGAGAACACGTCGTGCCTCGGAAGCGTGACTGACCGCTCGCTCCGCTCCACACCGAACCCAGGAGCTGCCTTGAACGCGACGACGCCGGACGACGATCCGGCCAACCACGGACCGATCATCGCCCTCGTCGGGCAAGGGGCCTCGCCATCGAACGCCGCGAGCTTCCGCGGCTTCGTGGCCCTGGACATCCGCAACTTCCAGTACGCGATCCCGCCGTCGAACGTCTTCTACAACGGCGTGACGACCGGCATGAACGCCAACACCCTCAAGGACTATGAGGCGGCGTGGGTGGTCCCTGGCTACCCAGGTCCGGACTTCCCGCCGGTCGAGGTCCCGCCCAATCCAAACGACCAGGTCGGGATCATCGACGGTAACTCGTCCGGGATCATCATGGTCCAGATCGACAAGCGCTATAACCCGGGCGACGAGATCCTGGCGGCCGTGTATTCCGGGACGGTCCAGAGCATCCCGGACTTCACCTACGAGGTTGGCAAGACCGCGCCGATCAACGCCAACCAGAACCAGGACAACGTGATCACGATGGTCGTGAAGAAGAACGATGCGTTCACGGGCCTGGTCGAGACGCTCGCCTTCAAGGATTGGAACGATCCCGGGAACCCGTACGGGACTACCCTCACACCGCTGGCATTCAGCCCCAACACTCCGATGGCGCCGGACGGAACCGTCACGTGGGCGACCTTCCGAACCAGCGGGGCTCCGACCGGGGTCTACACGGTCTGGATCCAGGGTCACTCGTCCGACCCCGTCCTCCTCGACCACTACTACCCGGTCGGGATCTCGATCGGCAACGTCAACCGTGACTTCTCCACGTCGTCCGGGGCGACCATCCAGCTCCCCACGACCGGCGCCACCGGGTCCGCCCAGGTCAACGTCAGCACGACCAACAAGAACGGGACCTACTTCGGGGGGACCGTCAGCCTGAGCATCGAGGGCGGCGCCCACGCGAACGGCGTCATGCCCGCGGGCATCGGGCCGGTCAGCGTCAGCCCGTCGACGATCACGCTCAACCAGAGCGCATCTACGGACGCGACATTGACGGTCAACGGCGGAACCCTCGGACCCGGCGTCTATTCGCTGACCCTGCGCGTGACCGGGCTGAATTCGCAGAGCCAGCCCGTCACCAGGCTGGTCCCGATCACCCTGACGATCGCGACGGCGGCCACCTCGAACCAATACGTGGACATCCTCGGCTTCGCGACGTTCCGGATCACGTCGGCCGACAGCAACGTCATCAACGGCTACGCCATCTCGGGCGTCTACGCCGACATGAACGATCCCGCGTTGCGCCGCGGTCAGGTGGCGCGACTCGTGCCCTGGAACTAGCCGGGCGGGCACGGCACAACCCAATTCGGAGGCAACCTTCGTGGAGATGGAATACAAGGACCCGAGTCGTCGGGGCCGCTACATCGTCATCATCGGCGTGATCCTCGCCGTCGTCGCGGGCGCCGCGGCGTTCTTCCTCATCAGCACCGCCCAGCAGCAGGCCGGGCAGGCCGGGCTGCAGCGCGTGTCGGTCGTCGTCGCCCTGCAGACGATCCCGGCCCGCAAGATCATCGAGGCGACGGACCTCGAGGTCCGCGAGGTGCCGCTCGACCCGACCAACGCCCTGGGCATCGTCTCGACCCCGGACAAGGTCATCGGCCGCGTGCCCGCCGTCGCCATCCTGACCGGCCAGATGGTCACGACGAACCTGCTCGCCTCGAGCGCGGAGGGCGGCCAGTTCTCCGTCCTCGGACCGGAAGAGACCATCGGGCCGGATACGCCCGCCTGGCGCGCCGTGTCCATGACGGTCCCCGACGACCGCGCGGTCGGCGGCCTGCTCACGCCGAACCAGACCGTGGACGTGTTCGTTACGGCCAGCGTCAACGTCCTCTCCGGCCCCGACGGGGCGATCGGTAAGGAGGGCTATTACACGGACAAGTCCACCAAGATCGGCTACCAGAACATGCTGATCCTGGCCAAGGCCGGGCAGTTCTACATCCTCAAGGCCCCGATCGACGTCGCCGAGGAGATCTCGCACCTGCAGGCCAGTGGTTCATCGTCCTTCAGCCTGGTCCTGCGGCCGGACGCGGATACCCGTCAGGTCGACGCCTCGAACCTCGGGACGACGACGAACAAGGTCATCATCCGCTACGGCCTGCCGATCCCGGTGACCTATCCGCCCTTTACGGGCCCGCTTCCGACCCCGGCGCCGACGCCGATCGCGACGCCGGGACCGACGCCCACAGCCACGCCGGACACCGTCCCGAGCCCATCGCCGTAGGACGCCGAGGCCCTACCGGGCATCCATCTCCGCGCCGCTGACCCGGCGCGCCTCCCGGCCGTCCGGGCCGCCTCTGGTGGCCCGGGCGGCCGTTCTCCGTCCGACGGCCGATGGCGGAGGCCCGTCAGTCCGTGGATCGCGCGCGGCCGAGCAGATCCAGCGCCCGTGAGCGAACCGTGGAGGGCGCATCGTCCGTATCGAGCACATGCGTCGCCGCCGGCCCCAGGCGAGCGGCAAGGTCGCCCTGGGCGGCGATCCGCTCGCGGGCCTCAGGTTCGGGACTGCCCCGCCCCACCAGGCGCTCGAGCTGGACATCGGGACCGCAGGTCACCAGCCAGACCTCATCGCACAGCTCGGCGAGCCCGCCCTCGACGAGCTTGATCGCCTCGATGACCACGACCGGGGCACCGGCGACCTCGGCCGCCTCGAGCGCGGCAAGGATGCGCGGCCGGACCGCTGGATGGACGATGGCTTCGAGATCGCGCAGCGCGTCGGCATCCGCGAACACCACGCGACCGAGCGCGGCTCGATCCAACTCGCCGTCGGGCCCACGCAGATGGGCACCGAAGCGCGCGTAGACGGCATCGAGCTCGGGCGCGCCGACCGCCAACACATCGCGAGCCACGCGGTCGGCGTCGATGACCACTACGCCGGGCCGGTCGCCGAGCCAGCGCGCCACGGTCGACTTGCCGCACCCGATCGGGCCAGTCAGTCCGATGGTGAGGGGGCGAGCCCGAGTATTCACGGAGCGCGATCCTCGAGCTCGAGCCACGCGTCCTCGGCGGCGGCCAGCGCCGCGTCGACATCGGCCAGCTCGCTCGCCACCCGGCGCATCTCCACGAAATTCGCCGCCACAACCGGATCGCCCATCGCCAATTCCAGATGGTTCTTGCGCAACCCCAGCCGCGTCAACTCCGCGTCCAACACCACCTTCTGCTTCCGGTACACATCCTTCGACAATCTCTCCAACTTCATTCGGGTTCGTGGTGCGGGGGAGGCTCCGGACCGTACCGCGACGGCCGTGCCGCCAGCGGCCGATGCCGCCCCGGCGCGGGCGCGAGCCGAGCGACTGCCAGCGCCCGCAGGCGATGAAGGAGCGGTGCTCGCGACCCCGACGGGGCGATACCGCTTTCCCTGCTCGGCCACGCCATCAGCAACCGTCCATCCCCCGGCCACCGCTTGCCGCCACGCCTTGTACCCACCCTCGAACGCCGTCGCCTGCCCCTCCCCCACGACCCACAACCGGTCGCACACCGTCTCGAGCAGCCGCCGGTCGTGCGACACCACCAGCAGCGTGGCCGAGGATTCGCGCATGAACGCCTCGATCGCCTCTCGCGCCGGGATGTCGAGGTGGTTCGTCGGCTCGTCGAGCAGGAGCAGATTGGATGGCTGGATTCCCAGCAACGCGAGCTCCAGGCGTGATCGCTCGCCGCCGGACAGGGAGCGGACCTCCTTGAACGCATCCTCGCCCCGGAACAGGAAACGAGCGAGGTACGCGCGGGCCTCGCCCGCCGTCACGGGGATCGTGTCCAGCAAGGCATCGAGGACCGTCGTGCCCGGGATCGCGGCGCCGCGCAACTGCGCCAGGTAGCCGATCTGGACGGCGTTGCCGAAGGTCAAGGCCCCGTCGAGTGGCGGCAGGTCGCCGGCGATCGTCCGCAGCAGGGTCGTCTTGCCGGCCCCGTTCGGACCGACGATGCCGATCCGGTCGCCGCGCTGCGCGGCCAGGAACGGCACGTGCCCCACGACCTGGGCCTCGGTCGCGGGCTCCCCATCCGGTCGAACGGCGCCCCGACCCGGCAGGTACCCGATCGTGAGGCCCTCGACACGGACCACGATCTCGCCCGATCGTGCTGGTCCGCCCCCCGCCAGCGCGGACTGCGGGAGTGCGAGCCGCCGTGAAGCGCGCGGGGCTTCCTGACGTTCCGCCTGCAGCCGCTCGAGCCGCGCCTCGTGCTCGTGCATCTTCGAGAACTTGCGATGGCTGCGATAGCGCTGGATCAGCTCCTGTTCGCGGGCGATCTGCTCGGCCTGCGTGCCGGCGTCCTTGGCGGCCCGGGCGTCGCGCTCCTCGCGCTGCCGGTGGTAGGCGCTGTAGTCGCCGCGAAACACGGTCAGCCGGCGGTCCCGCAGCTCCCAGACGCGCGCGACGGTCGCGTCGAGGAAGGCTCGGTCGTGGGAGGCCACGATGAGTGACCCGGCGCGGCGGCGAAGGTGCTCCTCGAGCCACTCGAGCGCGTCCAGATCGAGGTGGTTCGTGGGCTCGTCGAGGAGCAGCAGGTCGGGGTCGGCGATGACCAGGCGCGCAAGAGCGGCGCGGGTCTGCTCGCCGCCGGATAGCCCGGTGGGTGGCCGGATCCACTCCTCCCGACGGAACCCCAGACCGCTCAGGGTGGATTCGACGCGCTGGTCGAGGGTGTACCCACCGAGGACCTCGTAGCGGTGCAGCAGGTCGGCGTAGGCGCCTTCTCCGACCCGGCCGTCGCGCTCGAACTCGGCGAGCTCCTCGGCCATGACATCGAGGTGCGCCGCCCCCGTACGGACCGCCGTCCGCAGGTCGGGCGCGGCCATGAAGGCCGCGTCGAAGTGCGACTCCTGGGCCAGCAGCCCGATCGACAGGCCGCGCTTACGAACGACCGTGCCGCGATCCGGCTCGTCACGCCCAGCCGCGAGGCGGAGCATGGTCGTCTTGCCCGCCCCGTTCGGGCCGACCAGGCCGATCCGATCGCCCACTGCGACCGCCGCCTGGATCTCGTCGAGGATCACGAACGTGCCGATCTCGCGGGTCACCCCGGCGAACCGCAGGATCGACATCAGCCGCGCCCCGCGACAGAAGCGCGAGCCGCAGCGCGCCG
>JAXDKY010000319.1:0-4710 GCA_034666885.1 Chloroflexota bacterium | reverse complement strand
GCGATCCGGCCTTCGACCGGGTCGAGTCGGCCATCCGGGACGGTGGCGTCCTTGGCGGCTGAGTCCTCCACGCCACCGCCCGCGACCGGTGTCCTCGTTCGAGAGGCCGTCCGATTGGCGCAGCATGCCGACGACAAGTGGGATGCGCTGCGCCAGTCGGGGGCGCTCCTCGAGCAGCTCGGCGTCGTGGACGATGGCTACGCTGCCGCCATCCTGGAGCGTGAGAGCCAGATCTCGACGTATATGGGGGAAGGCGTCGCCATCCCCCATGGCACCGACCAGGCCCGGGCGCTCGTCCGACGGACGGCGCTCGGCTTCCTCCAGTACCCCGATGGGGTCGACTGGGATGGCGAGACCGTCTACCTGTGCATCCCGATCGCGGCGAGCGGCGACGAACACGTGGGTGTCCTGTCGGCGCTTGCCGAGATCCTGGTCGACGACGACAGCGCGGCCGCCCTCCGGACGGCCACCGATGTCGACCAGGTCCTGGCGCTGCTGAATCCCGGCGATCACGCCGGAGAGGAGTCCCACGCATGAAGGTCGCTCGGTTCTACGCGCCCGGCGACATCCGGATCGAGGACGTCCCGGAACCCTCACCTGGTCCCGCCGAGGTCAAGATCCGGGTCCGCAACTGCTCGACGTGCGGCACGGACGTGAAGATCTACAAGTCGGGCCACCAGAACATCGATCCGCCGCGGGTCATGGGCCATGAGATCGCCGGCGAGATCGTGGAGATCGGCGCCGATGTCGGGCCGCCTTCGGACGGCCAGCCGTGGGCCATCGGCGATCGCGTCCAGGTGATCGCCGCGGTCCCGGACGGGACGTGTCCCGACTGCCTCCGCGGCTGGATGACGATCTGCCCGAACCAGACCTCCATCGGTTACCAGTACGAAGGCGGCTTCGCCGAGTACCTCATCGTCCCCCGCCAGGTGCTGGCGGTCGACGGCCTCAACCGGATTCCCGACGGTGTCGGCTTCGACGAGGCTTCCGTGGCCGAGCCGTTCGCCTGTGCCATCAACGCGCAGGAGCTGGTCAGGGTCAGTCCCGGCGACGACGTCGTCGTCATCGGCGCGGGGCCCATCGGGTGCCTGCACGTCCGGCTGGCTCGCGCGCGCGGGGCCGCCCGCGTGTTCCTCGTCGAGCTGAGCCGCCAGCGACTCGACATGTCCGCCGCCGTGGTCTCGCCGGATGCGGCGATCGCCGGCAGCGAGACCGATCCCGTCGAGGCGATCCTCGAGCTGACCGGCGGTCGCGGCGTCGACGTGGCGATCACGGCCGCCGCGTCCGGCAAGGCCCAGGAGGATGCCCTGCGGATGCTCGCGCGGCGCGGCCGGCTGTCCTTCTTCGGGGGCCTGCCGAAGGACAAGCCGACGATCACCCTCGATTCGAACCTCGTGCACTACCGCGAGCTCACGATCGTCGGCGCCAACGGGTCCAGCCCGGACCACAACAAGGAAGCGCTGGCGCTCATCGCCAGCGCCAAGGTCCCGGTCAAGGACCTCATCACCCATCGGCTGCCGCTCGATCGCGTGTTGGACGCCATCGATATCGTCTCGCGCGGCGAAGGCATCAAGGTCACCATCGAACCGTGACCGCGACGGGACGCCGCGGGACAAGACCGGCCGAAGGAGGACAACTGCATGGCGCAACGTGAGGTCATCGTCGGCTCGCGGGTCGGCCTCCACGCCCGACCGGCCGCCCTGTTCGTCCGGGTCGCGACGGAGCAGTCGGTAAAGATCACGATCCGCAAGGGCGACGGTCCGCCCGTCGACGCCCGCAGCATCCTGCGGGTCCTCGCGCTCGGTGCGAAGAACGGCGATACCGTCGTCCTCGAGGCGGACGGCGACGGCGCCGAGCAAGCCCTGGAGGCCGTCGCGACGGTGGTCGCCGAAGACCACGACGATCCCGCGTGAGCCCGGCTCGATGACCGTCGAGGGGGCCGTTTCGATGCAGGGCATCGGGGTCTGCCCGGGCCGCGCCGCGGGGCCCGTCGCCCTCATGGGGGCGCGGCCGCGCCTGCCCGCCGAACGCCCCGTGGTGACGGACGCCGACGGCGAGGCGGAGGCCGCGCTGGCGGCTCTGTCGTTGACCGCCGAGGACCTCGAACGACGGGCGTCCGCGACCGCCATCCCGGGCGCCGCGGAGGTGCTCGAGGCGACCGCCATGATCGCCCGCGACCCGTCCCTCGAGGAGTCGATCCGCTCGGCGATCGCGAAGGGCGAGCCGGCGGCCTGGGCGGTCGACGTGGCCTTCGACGGTTTCCGCGCGCTGCTCCTCGATCTCGGGGGCTACATGGCGGAGCGGGTCGGGGACCTCGACGACGTCCGCGACCGGACCGTGGCCCGGCTGCTTGGCCAGCCGCTCCCCGGCGTACCCGAACGCGACGCCCCGTTCATCCTCGTGGCCGACGACCTCGCGCCGGCCGACACGGTGACGCTCACCCCGGAGCGGGTCCTCGCGCTCATCACGGTCAGGGGCGGGCCGACGAGCCACACGGCGATCCTGGCCAGGAGCCTCGGCATCCCCGCGGTCGTGGCCGTTGCTGAAGCCGGTTCGCTGCGCGAGGGTGAGCTGCTCGAGGTGGACGGCGGCTCGGGCACGATCCGCCTCGGAATCGGAGCGGACGAGGCTGCGCAGACGAACCGGAGCGAACAGGAGCGCCGAGCGGCGCGCGCCGCGAGTCGTGGGCCTGGTCGGACCGCCGACGGCCACGCGGTAGCGCTGCTGCTCAACATCGGTGACGCGAGTGGCGCCACGGCCGTCGCCAAGGTGGACGCCGAGGGCGTCGGCCTCTTCCGCACCGAGTTCCTGTACCTCGACCGCCAGGACGCCCCGACCGTCGGCGAGCAGGTCGCGCTCTACACCGGCGTCCTCGGGGCGATGGACGGCCGCAAGATCGTGGTCCGGACCCTCGACGCCGGCGCCGACAAGCCGCTGCCGTTCCTCAACCCGGACCCGGAGGAGAACCCGGCCCTCGGGGTGCGCGGCCTACGGACCGCCCGCCGCTTCCCGGAGGTGCTGACGGACCAGCTCGACGCGCTGTCCCTGGCCCAGCAGGCGACCGGCGCCGTCGTGTGGGTCATGGCGCCGATGGTGGCCACGGCCGCCGAGGCGAAATGGTTCACCGACCTCGCCCACGAACGCGGGCTGCCGGTGGCCGGCGCCATGGTCGAGATCCCCGCCGCAGCCCTGCGTGCCGCCGACCTGCTCGTCTCCTGCGACTTCCTGAGCATCGGGACCAACGACCTCGCGCAGTACACGCTCGCGACGGATCGCATGGCCGGCGAGCTGGCGGACCTCCTCGACCCGTGGCAGCCGGCGCTGCTCGACCTCATCCGTATGACGGCCGAGGCCGGTCAGGCGGTGGGCAAGTCGGTGGGCGTGTGCGGCGAGGCGGCGGCCTCGCCGACGCTGGCCCCGGTGCTCGTCGGCCTGGGCGTCACGAGCCTGTCCATGTCGGCCTCAGCGGTCGCGGACGTGCGCGATGCCCTGGCCGCGGTCACCCTCGCGCAGTGCCGGGAGATGGCGCACGAAGCGCTCGCGGGCCGGCGCCCGGCCTGAATCGCCACCACGCTGATCGGTGCCTCACCGCGAGCGGCGAGGGCTTTGCAATGCGGCCCGGCCACGAGTCGGCGATGCTTACCGTTCGACCCGAACCCATGAAGGAGCACGCCATGCCGAACCGGACCAAGCGTCAGGACGCGAGCACCAGCGTGAACGGCTCGAAACGCCGCCGCGAGTCACCCGAGCCGCGCCTCGCCAGCCTCGGCGTCGAGATCCAGCGGTTTGCCAGCCTGCGCATGCTGCCCATCGCGCTCGCGTCCGAGGCGCGGGCGGAGAGCTGCCAGATCCTCAACGAGATCCTTGCCGACACGATGATCCTGTACGGCCTGTACAAGAAGCATCACTGGCTCGTTGCCGGCCCGACCTTCTACCAGCTGCATCTCCTCTTCGACAAGCACGCGGACGAACAACTCGAGCTCATCGACCTGCTGGCCGAACGGGTCCAGAGCCTGGGCGGCATCGCGGTCGGCGACCCGCGTCACGCCGCGGAGCTCACCACCATCGACCGACCGCCGAACGGCGCGGAAGATGTCCCGGCCATGATCCATCGGCTGCTCGACGCCCACGAGACCGTGCTCGAGAAGGTCCGGCGTGGCATCGACAAGACCGAGAAGAACAGCGACTGGGGATCCAACGACATCCTCATGAGCGATGTCCTGCGCCGTCATGAGCTCCAGGTCTGGTTCGTGGCGGAACACGTCGTGGACGTCCCGCTCGTCAAGTCCTGACGGCCACCGCCGGCGCCGCCCGCGACAGCAGCCCCGTCTTCGGGCCGACGACGAGGGCGATGGCGAAGAACAGCGTCTCGACGAGCACGATCGAGGCGCCCGACGCCAGGTTCAGGTAGAAGCTCAGGTACAGGCCGGCGACAGCCGACACGGCCGCCAGGACGATCGAAACCGAGATCATCCGGTTGAACCGGACAACCAGGAGCTGGGCCGTGGCCGCCGGCGTGACCAGCATGGCCACGACCATGATGATCCCGACCGCCTGGATGCTGACGACGATCGTCACGCCCAGCAGCGACAGGAGCAGGTACTCGAGAGCGGTCACCGGCAGCCCCGAGGCCGCCGCTCCCTGCGGGTCGAACGTCGCGAAGAGGAGCTCCTTGCGGATCACCAGGACGATGCCGAGGACGATGGCGCC
>JAXDKY010000318.1:0-3649 GCA_034666885.1 Chloroflexota bacterium | reverse complement strand
GCTGATCGGCGGCGGCCAGGATCGCGAGCAGCGGGCCGTCGCAAGGGAGCTCGAGCGTCTCGGTCCGGCGATCCGAGACCGGATCGCTGACGGCTCGGCCCTGCTCGCGGTCTGCGGCGGGTACCAGAATCTCGGCTGGGAATACCGGACGTCGGCCGGAACGACGATCGAGGGTCCCGGGATCCTGGACATCCGGACCGAGGCTGGGCCCGGTCGCCTGGTCGGCTCCGTGGTCGCCGGCCTCACGGAGCTCCCGACTGCCATGCGGACCCGGACGACCCTCGTCGGGTTCGAGAACCACGCCGGACGGACCCATCTCGGGCCAGGCGCTCGTCCGCTCGCGATCGTGGAGATCGGCCGGGGCAACGACGGGGTCGACGGAACCGAGGGCATCCTGGCGTTGCCGGGAGACGGAGGGTTGCTGGGGCTCCGGATCGGTACCTATCTCCACGGTCCGCTTCTCCCTCGCAATCCGCACCTCGCCGACGCCCTGATCGCATCTGGGCTCGGACGAGGCGGACCGAGCGTCGAGCTGGGGCCTCTCGATGACCGAGACGAGTGGCGCGCGCACGACCGCTTCGTCGCTCGCACGCGTGCCCGGCGCCACCGGGATGAACGGCTCCCGCCCTGGCTCCGGAGGATCCTCGATCCGGCTCGTTCGCTCATCGGCTTCTGACGGTGCCGTGGCTTCGTCGGGTCGTCAACGATCCGCGCATCGTCGCCCTCGGCCTCGTGGCCGCAGCCACCATCCTCTCGCAGCTGTCCGTATCCCCGGGAGTCTGGCCTGCCCATTCCGCGGAGGGACGCAGCTCGGCCGGCCCGGAGGCGACGGCCGGCCCTTCGGCCAGTCCGCGCTCGGCGGATCCCGGCGGCCCGTCGGCTGACCCACCCGCGCCCGTTGCGAGCGTCCCAGCCGGTTCCGACCCGGCGACCACGCCGGGAGCGAGCCGCTCCGCTGCGCCGGGCGCCGGGATCGGCAGCCGATTCCCCGGCGGCCTCCTGATCGCGGACCGCGGCAACGGCCGCCTGCTCGTCGTCGATGACGGCGGTCGCCTGCTCTGGACGTTCCCCGGCCCGGGCGGCCTGCCGCGGGGTCAGCGGTTCGCCGCCGACGACGCCTTCGTGGCGCCGGATGGCAGGACCATCGTCGCCAACGACGAGGTCCACCAGGTGATCGATCGCATCGACATCGCCACGAGGCGGGTCGTCTGGCAATACGGACACTACGGGCAAGCGGGCAGCCGTGCCGGCTTCCTGCACACGCCGGACGACGCCTACCCGCTCGCGAACGGCGACATCGTCGTCGCGGACATCCGCAACTGCCGGGTCATCCAGATCGCCCCGTCGAAGTCCATCGTCCGCCAGTGGGGCCGGACCGGTCGCTGTGTCCACCATCCGCCAACGACGTTCGCCCAGCCGAACGGGGACACTCCCCTGCCCGATGGCGGACTCCTGATCACCGAAATCACCGGGTCGCGGGTCGTCCGCCTCGACGCGCGCGGCCGTGTCGTCTTCGACATCCGCGCCCCCGTCCGGTATCCGTCCGACGCGCAGCTCGACGCATCGGGCAACGTCATCGTCGTCGACTACGCGGACCCAGGAGCCGTGCTTCGGATGTCACCGCGGGGAACGGTCCTCTGGCGATACGGGCCGCGCTCGGGATCGGGTCGGTTGAACCATCCCAGTCTCGCCGTTCCGCTGCCCGACGGCACGATCGTGCTGAACGACGACGACCGCCAGCGGATCGTCGTCATCGATCCGAGAACCGACCGGATCGTCTGGCAGTACGGTCGGATCGACCAGCCGTCGCGTTCTGCGGGTCACCTGTTCGTGCCCGACGGAATCGGCCTCGTCCCGCCCGGCATCTTCCTTCCGGCCGGAAGCTGAGCCGCGTCTAGCGGGCGAGGGCCGGCTGCGTCGCTGCCACCGGTGCCTTGTCGACGACCCTCGCGAAGTCGAGGAGCGAGCGACCGAGAAGCGAGTCGGCCTTCGTGAACATGAACGGCGCGCCGGAGTTCAGGGCGCTGATCGCGCCGCGGTACTCGTTGACGATCTGGTGGTCGATCGTCCGCTTCAGTGCGCCCTCCGCGTTCTTGACGTTGATGCCCGTGAACGCGTTGGAGCGATTGAGGACCAGCTGGACCTTGCTCGACTCGTAGCCGAGGTGGCCGATCGTCTCCAGGACGAGACGGACGTTCTTCAGGCACGAAAGGTCGGCGGTCATCACGACGAACATCGTGTCGGCCGACTCGAGGACGCCGAGGTTGATGTCGTCGAGGCGCTTGTCGATGTCGACCAGCACGTAGTCGTACAGACCGCGCAGCTGGTCGATGATCAGCGGCATGTGCTCGGGGGTCACGAGCTCCGCGGTCTCCGGCGACGGCGGCGCGAGCAGGAGGTCGATGCCCGAATCGTGCTTCACGAGGACCTGCCGGACGAGATCCTGGTCGATGTTCGGAGCCGTCACGATGTCGACGATGCTCTTCTTGTCGAGCCCGAGGTCGAGGAATACGCGGTGGTCGCCGAACTGGAGATTGCCGTCGACGAGGCAGACCTTCCGGCCGAGCTCGCGGTGGAGCGCGATGGCGGCGTTGATCGCGATCGTCGTCGTCCCGACCCCGCCCTTCGCCCCGTAGAAGGCGAGGACGCGACCGAGGGGCGGCCGCCCGACGAGCGTCTCGTGGGGCGCGAACCGGGCGAGGAGGCTCTTGATCCGAGCCATGAGCTCGGCAGGGTGGAACGGCTTGATCAGGTAGTCGTCGGCACCGGCCCGCAGGCCCCGGACCTTCTGCTCGACCTCGCGCTCGGCGGTCAGCATGATGATCGGGACGTGGCCCGTCGACCCTTCTTCGGTCCGGTTCTTCGTCGCGACCTGGTATCCGTCGAGCTTCGGGAGCATGACGTCGAGCAGGATCAGGTCCGGTGCCTCGGCACCCCACAGGCGGAATCCCTCGGTACCATCCGCGGCGATGACGACCTCGTATCCCTCCTGCTTGAGGGTGTACTGAAGCAGGCGCTGGACGTTGGGGTCGTCGTCGACGACAAGGATCTTGGCCGCCATCAATCTCCTTCCTGGCCCCCGGTCGTTGGGGCGACCGCCGGCTCGACCGGCCGTTCGATTATAGGCACGGCCTCCCGCGCGGCGGCGAACGCCCGGCGGAGGAAGGCGGAGACGCGCGCGTCCCACGCTGCGGCATCGGCGGCGCGCGCGCGGCCGTGGTCGGCTCCGGGAACCTCCCAATGCTCCGCCGACGGCCCTGCGGCGGCCGCCAGACGCCGGCCATCCGCCGGCCGGACGGTGCGATCGGCGCCGCCGTGGATCAGCAGCAGCGGAACGGGATCGACCAGCGCGATGACCCGGGCAGGCTCCGTCGCCCGGAGATCGCTCCCGATCCGCCGGCTCGCGTCGGCGAACATCCACCCCGCGATCGCGCGGCGGATCGGACCGCCGAGCGGCGCATGGATGCGATTGGCGATCGGGATCCGGAGATCGGGAGCGACGGATTCGACGACCGCGGCGACGATCCGCGGCCGCGGCGCCGCGATCGAGGCCGCGGGGGCGCTCGGGTCGACATCGGCGGCGACCAGCGACCCATCGCCGAGCACCGCGATCGACGCGATCGCCACGACCCCGCCCATCGACGAGCCC
>JAXDKY010000317.1:0-8095 GCA_034666885.1 Chloroflexota bacterium | reverse complement strand
CGGAATCGCCCGATTCGGCCCGAGCCCGACGAAATCGCGGGGGATCAGGGCGCATAGGTGCATCCAATGCAGGGTGTCGTCGAGATCCGGCATCCGATGCCGAAAGCGGCCTCTTGCCCGGGGGGCTGAGCACGACCCTGTGCTAGACTCCGCCGCGGCCCGGATCCCCGAGCCACGCCCACAACAACCGCCCGCCAGGCACAAAACAGCCGAGCGGAGCTCACACGCGAGCCGTCCCGACAGGGGTGGTGCCGGACCAAGCGTCCGGTCCCCGTCGAACCAGGGGCTCGCGGAGGAAGAACCAACCAGGAGGACGCTCACCATGCCATCCGTCTCGATGCGGCAGCTACTGGAAGCCGGAGTCCACTTCGGCCACCAGACACGCCGCTGGAATCCCAAGATGAAGCCGTTCATCTTTGCCGAGCGCAACGGGATCCACATCATCGATCTCGCCCAGACCGTCCAGCGCCTGGACGTCGCCCTCGAGGCCGTCCGCGAGACGGTCGCCCGCGGCGACCAGGTCCTGTTCGTCGGGACCAAGAAGCAAGCCCAGGAGCCGATCGTCGCCGAGGCGACGCGCGCCAACATGCCCTACGTCCAGAAGCGCTGGCTCGGCGGCATGCTGACCAACTTCACGACCATCAAGAAGCGCATCGGCCTGCTCGAGCAGCTCGAGGCACGCCAGGCCGCCGGCGACTTCGAGCGCATGACGAAGAAGGAAGCCGCCAAGCTCACCGAGGAGATGATCAAGCTCCAGGGCACCGTCGGTGGGATGCGCAAGATGAAGCGCCTGCCCGGCGCCGTGTTCATCGTCGACCCGCACCGCGAGCGGATCGCCGTGACCGAGGCGAACAAGCTTGAGATCCCGGTCGTCGGCACTGGCGACACGAACGTCGACCCCGACGAGATCGACTACATCATCCCCGCCAATGACGACGCGATCCGCGCCATCCGGTTGCTCTGCACGCTGGTCGCCGAGGCGGCCATCGAGGGCGCCCAGCAGCGCTCGGCGCGCGCCGCGAGCGAGCCTGACGTCGCCGAGGCGATGCCGATGCCCGAGACCGAGGAAGAGGCCGCCGGCGCATCCGAAGAGCTCGTGGCGGCCCTCGCGGGCGGCGCGGCGCTCACCTTCGAGCCCGATGCGGACGACGACGACCTGCTGCCCGGCGACCGCGTCGCTCGAGCCGAGGCCGCCGTCGCCGAGCCGCCCGAAGCCACCCCAGAGGAGATCGCCGCCGAGCTCGCCCGCGAAGCGGCCGAGAAGGCCGAGGGCGACAACCCGGCCTGATGCCTGCGGCCGAAGGGCGGGAGCACCCGCCGCTTCGCCGGCCGAGGGCCGCGGCACGGGATCACCAGCCAGCCATCACCCGCGGGCGCCCGATGCGCCCGCACGAGAACAGGAACAGGAGCACACATCCACATGGCGGACATCTCCGCGGATCAGGTCAAGGAACTTCGCGAGCGGACCGGCGCGGGCTTCATGGATTGCAAGAACGCGCTGACCGAGGCCGAGGGCGACCTCGACAAGGCCGTCGGCCTGTTGCGCGAGCGCGGCCTCGCCGCCGCGGCGAAGAAATCGGGTCGTGACGCCCGCGAGGGCCTCGTCTCGAGCTATATCCACACCGGCGGCCGCGTCGGCGTGCTCATCGAGGTCAACTGCGAGACTGACTTCGTCGCCCGCACGGACGAGTTCCAGAAGCTCGTCCGCGATCTCGCCGTCCAGGTCGCGGGCCTTGCCCCACTCTACGTCGACCAGGCGAGCATCCCGGCTGACGCGCTCGAAGCCAGGAAGGCCGAGCTGCTCAAGGACGAGTCGGTCCAGAAGAAGCCCGAGAACATCCGGCCCCAGATCATCGAGGGCCAGCTCAAGAAGTGGTTCGCGCAGGTCTGCCTCGTGGACCAGCCGTTCCGTGACGAAGAGCGCACGGTCGGCGACCTGATCACGGAGAAGATCGCCACGATCGGCGAGAACATCCGGGTCCGCCGCTTCGTCCGGTACGCGCTCGGGGAGGAGCTATGACCCAGGCAGCGACCACGACGGCAGCCACGGAGCCGGACCTCAAGTACCGCCGGATCCTGCTCAAGCTGTCCGGCGAGGCGCTGCTCGGCGATCGCTCCTACGGCGTCGACCCCGCGTTCTGCGCCTTCATCGCCAAGCAGGTCGGCGAGGTCCATCGGCTCGGCGTCCAGGTCGGCATCGTGGTGGGCGGCGGAAACATCTTCCGGGGCATGGCCGCGGCCGCCGCGGGGATGGACCGGGCCACCGGTGACTACATCGGGATGCTCGCGACCGTCATGAACGGCCTCGCGCTCCAGGATGCACTCGAACGGGTCGGCGTCCCGACCCGGGTCATGAGCGCGATCGCGATGAACGAGGTCGCCGAGCCGTACATCCGCCGGCGCGCCATCCGCCACCTCGAGAAGGGCCGCGTCGCGATCTTCGTGGCCGGCACCGGCAACCCGTATTTCACGACCGACACCGCCGCGGCGCTGCGGGCCGTCGAGATCAACGCCGAGGTCCTGCTCAAGGCGACCAAGGTCGATGGCGTCTACGATCGGGACCCGCTGACGCATCCGGACGCCCGGCGCTACGCTCGACTCGGCTACGCGGACCTGCTGCGTGACCAGCTCAAGGTCATGGATGCCGCCGCCGTCAGCCTGTGCATGGAGAACGATCTCCCGATCGTCGTCTTCGACCTCAATCGCCCCGACAACATCACGAAGGTCGCGGCCGGTGAACCGGTCGGGACCATCATCTCGAGCGGAGGTGCCGCCGAATGAGCACCGAGATCCTCGCCGACGCCGACCAGAAGATGGCCCGCGCGGTCGACGCGATGGAACGCGATTTCCAGGGCGTCCGGACCGGGCGCGCCTCGACCGCCCTGGTCGAGCGCATCACCGTCGACTACTACGGCACCCAGACACCGCTCAACCAGCTCGCCGGGATCAGCGTCCCCGAGCCGCACCAGATCGTCATCCAGCCGTGGGACCGAGCGGTCCTGGGCGCGATCGAGAAGGCGATCACGAAATCGGACATCGGCCTGACGCCGAATGTCGACGGCACGGTCGTGCGCCTCAACATCCCGCCGCTCACCGAGGAGCGTCGCAAGGACCTGGTCAAGATCGTCCACAAGCGCATGGAGGAGGCCCGCGTCGAGATCCGCAATATCCGGCGCGAGTCGAACGACCACCTCAAGAAGGAAGAGCGCGACGGGACCGTCGGCGCCGACGAGGGCCATCGCCAGGTCGACGTCCTCCAGAAGACCACCGACCGGCACATCGCCGAGGTCGAACGGCGGGGGACAGCAAAGGAACAGGAGGTCCTCGAGGTCTAGTGGCTCGCACGCCGCTGGCCCGGCCGACCGACGCGCCGCCGTCCGCTCACGAAACGGCGACGACGAGCCCGACCAACGCGCCCCCGGTGCCCGCCCAGGCCGCTGACGAGGGTCCGTTCCTGCCGCTTGACGAGCTGCCGCGCCACGTCGCGATCATCATGGACGGCAATCGCCGCTGGGCGCGCCAGCAGGACCTCCCGGAGCTCGATGGTCACGCGGCCGGGGTTGAGGCCATCCGCGAGATCCTCCGCCACGCCGTGCGACGGGGCGTGCCCGTCCTCACGCTGTACGCCTTCAGTCGCGAGAACTGGGCGCGTTCGGACGATGAGGTCCGCGGCCTGTTCGGCCTCCTCGAAGCCGCCGTCCGCAGCGAGACCGATGAGCTCCGCCGGCAAGGCGTTCGCGTCCGCTTGCTCGGTCGACTCGAGGAGCTTCCGGCCGAGACGCGCAGCTCGATCGACGACGCGCTCGATGCCACGTCGGACGGCGACCGGCTGCTCCTGAACATCGCCTTCAACTACGCGGGTCGCACGGAGCTCGTCGACGCCGTCCGCAAGCTCGTCGCATCCGGCGCCGCACCCGAGTCGATCGACGAAGGTGCCGTGACCGAGGTGCTGTATACGGCCGGCCTGCCGGACCCGGACCTCGTCATCCGGACCGGCGGCGAGAAGCGGCTGTCGAACTTCCTCATCTGGCAGTCGGCCTATGCGGAGCTCTATTTCTGTGAGGCCCTCTGGCCCGATTTCGGCCCGGCGGCCTTCGACGACGCCCTCCTCGAGTTCGCCCGGCGCCAGCGCCGGTTCGGACGGTAGGGCGGGAGTGCGCGACCGAGCCCTCAGCGCTGCCATCCTCGTCCCGGCCCTCCTCCTGGTCCTGGCTGTTGGGGGAGCCGTGCTGGCGGTGGCTGTGGCGGCGGTCACAGTCCTCGCCGCCCGCGAAGCGTTCACGTTGCTCCGCGATGCTGGCTACCCGACGTTGCCGCTCCTCGGAACGGTGCTCGCCCTCAGCGTGATCCTGGACGCCGGGTTCCCGGGCGTGCTGGAAGGCAGCGGCCTCCTGCTCATCTCCGTGGGGGTCGTCCTCGTCGCGGTCGCGTCCTTCGCGAACCCGAACCCCCGTGACGGCCTATCGCTGTGGATGGCGACGACGTTCGGGGCCCTCTATGTCAGCCTCCTGGCCTTCGTCGTGCGGCTCGGCCATGCGGCACCGGTCGTGCCGGCCGGGGCGCCATTGGCGCCACTCGGCGCGGAGCGCGGCTGGATCCTGCTCCTGCTCCTCGCGGTCTGGTCGTACGACACGGGCGCCTTCCTCGTCGGTCGCCAGTTCGGGCGCGAGCGGTTCCTCACCCACATCTCGCCCTCGAAGACGTATGCCGGCCTCGTGGGCGGCGTGGTCGCGGCCACGGTCGTCGTGGCGGTCCTGCTGTGGGGGCTCGGGCAGTCGCCGCTCCACGCCATCCTGCTCGGGCCGCTCACCGCGCTGGCTGCGCAGGGCGGCGATCTCGCCGAGTCCATGTTGAAGCGGGCGGCCAAAGCCAAGGATTCGGGCACGCTGATCCCCGGCCATGGTGGGATGCTGGACCGCGTGGACTCCTTCCTGTTCGCCGCACCGATCGTGACCCTGTATGTCGTCGCCTTCCTCGCCTGAGCGGCGCGGGGTCGCGCTGCTGGGGTCGACTGGATCCATCGGGACCCAGGCCGTCGACGTCCTGGCGGGGAATCCCGACATCTTCCGCGTCGTCGCCCTCGCGACGGGCCACGACGGCGAGAAGCTCGCGGAGCAGGCGCGCAGGCTCCGGCCGTCGGTCGTGGCGCTCGCCGAAGGCGATGCCCTCGCGGGACTGGAGCTGCCGGTCGGTACGGATCGGATCGCCGGCGAGGACGCCCTGATCGAGCTTGCGATGCGTGATGACGTCGATCTCGTGGTCGTCGCGACCGGCGGGATCGTAAGCCTCCGACCCGTCCTGGCCGCGTTGCGTGCCGGCAAGGTGGTCGCCACGGCCAACAAGGAGACGCTCGTCGCCGGCGGGCACCTGGTCATGCCGGAGGCCCGCCGCCTCGCCGCCGACCGGGCGCGCATCGATCCCAGGGATGCCTTCGCCAGCCCGCTGGCCTGGCTCCGGCCGATCGATTCGGAGCATTCAGCGATCTGGCAGTGCCTCGTCGGCGAGTCGATGTCGTCGGTCGCCGCACTGGTGCTCACCGCGTCCGGCGGTCCGTTCCTCGACGCGACGCCGGCCGAGATGGCGGCGGCCACCCCGGAGCACGCCCTCAAGCACCCGACGTGGACGATGGGCGCCAAGATCACGATCGACTCCGCGACTCTCGCGAACAAGGGCCTGGAGGTCATCGAGGCACACTGGCTGTACGATGTCGACTACGACGCGATCGAAGTGGTCATCCACCCGCAGAGCGTCGTCCACTCCGCTGTCCGCTTCGTCGACGGCTCCCTGAAGGCCCAACTGGGCACCCCGGATATGCGACTTCCCATCCAGTACGCCATGACCTATCCCGACCGCCGGCCGTCCCCGGCGATGCCGCCTGACCTCATCGCCACGGCGCGGCTCGACTTCCGGGCGCCTGACACCGACCGATTCCCGGCCCTGCGCATCGCGCGCGAGGCTGGTCTCGCCGGGCCGCGGGCGTCGGCCGCGCTGATCGCCGCCGATGACGTCGCCGTGGCCCGGTTCCTCGCCGGCACCCTGGACTTCCCGGGCATCCCGAGCCTCCTCGAGGCCGCCGTGGAACGCTTCGGTGGCGATGGCGGTGGCGGTGGCGCGCCCGAACCGGACGTCGAAGCCCTCGTCGCGCTCGATGCCGAGGTCAGGGCCGCCTTCGCGACCGGACCCATCCGGGTCGGCGCATGACGGGGTTCCTGCAGTCGATCGTCACGGTCGTCCTGTTCCTGGCGATCCTCGGCATCCTCGTGGTCATCCACGAGCTCGGACACTTCGTGACGGCTCGCCTGGCCGGCGTGCGCGTCCTCGAGTTCGGCCTCGGCTTCCCGCCGCGGGCCAAGGTGCTGCGCTCGAAGGGCGAGACCCTCTACACGCTGAACTGGTTGCCGATCGGCGGCTTCGTCAAGCTCGAGGGCGAGGACGGGACCGACGCGACCGATCCCCGCTCCTTCGCGGCGCAGCCCTGGATCAAGAAGATGGTCATCCTGCTGGCCGGCGTCGCGATGAACGTCCTGCTCGCCTTCGTCATCTTCGCGGGCATCGCCTGGCTCGCCTCGCCGTTGATGGGCATCCGCTTCTTCGAGGTCCTGCCGAACTCCCCGGCAGAGACCGCCGGGCTCAAGCCGGGCGACGCGATCGTTGCCGTGGACGGGGAGCGCTACCAGTTCATCACCGGACCGACGGTCCTCGACGGCCTCCGCTCCCGGGCCGGCCAGACCGTCGTGCTGACCGTCGACCACGCCGACAGGACGCGCAGCCAGGTGACGGCGACCCTCCGCGACCAGGCCGCGATCGATGCGGGACAGGGCGCCCTCGGGATCTCCCGGGAGCGGATCGAGTGGGAGGCCTATTTCGACGGCGCCACCACCACGAACGCGTTGCCGGATGCGGTCGCCATCGGGGCGCAGCAGACCGTCGGCGCGCTGCACCTGATCCTCGACGGCCTGGGCAAGCTGGTGGGATCCGTCGCGGCCAACCCGACGGCGCCCCCGCCGGTTGCCGGACCGGTCGGCATCGCGACCCAGATCGGTGACGTCTTCTGGAACGCCGGGCCGATCCTGACGCTCTACGTGGCGGGCATCCTGTCGGCCAACCTGGCGCTCGTGAACATCCTGCCGTTCCCGCCGCTCGATGGCGGCCGGATGCTGATGATCACGCTCAAGCGGCTCTTCGGGCGACGGATTAGCCTTCGCGCCGAGCAGCTCACGTACGTCGTCGGGATGGTCTTCCTGTTTGCCTTCATCCTGTGGGTCACTGGCTACGACATCATCCGGAGCCTGACTGGAGGCACGCTCGGCGGCCCATGACATCAATCCTCCGACCGATGCGCTCCACCGAGCGCGCTCGGGCGTCGGAGCGGCCGTGAGCAGCACGCCGATTCGCCGACCGAGCGTCAGCGTCGACGTCGGTGGCGTCCTCGTGGGGAGCGCCCACCCGGTCGTCGTCCAGTCGATGACGAACACGGACACAGCCGACGCCGACGGGACCGCGATCCAGGTCGCCCGCCTCGCTCACGCGGGGTCGCAGCTCGTTCGGGTCACCGTCAACACCGCCGAGGCGGCGGCCGCCGTCCCGGAGATGGTGCGCAAGGTCCGCGGCCTAGGCGTCGACGTGCCGATCATCGGCGACTTCCACTACAACGGGCACCAGCTGCTCGTGGACTATCCCGAGATGGCGCAGCTCCTGGCGAAGTACCGCATCAACCCCGGCAATGTCGGGGCCAAGCGGCACGATGAGCACTTTGCGACCATCGTCCGCGTCGCGATCGAGAACGACAAATCGGTCCGCATCGGCGTGAACTGGGGCTCCCTCGACCAGGCCATCCTCACCGAGCTCATGGACGAGAACGCTCGACTACCTGAGCCGCTCGACGCCCGCGACGTGATGATCGAGGCCATGCTCCAGTCGGCCCTGCGCTCGGCCGAGCTGGCCGAAGAGACCGGCCTCGGTCACGATCGGATCATCATCAGCGCCAAGGTGTCGGGCGTGCGCGACCTCGTCGACGTCTACCGCCTGCTGGCGGCCCGCTGCGACTACCCGCTCCACCTCGGCCTGACCGAAGCGGGGATGGGCGACAAGGGCA
>JAXDKY010000316.1:0-2821 GCA_034666885.1 Chloroflexota bacterium | reverse complement strand
GTCGAGCAGGTGGCGGGCGACAGCTCGGACCTGCCGCCCGGCTGCGCCGTCGGGGATGTCGCCCGCCAGGAGGAGATCGCCCAGTCGGCTGTTCTCTCTGCGAATCGCTTCCTGGGAACTGAGCGGCGAGGTCGACAGGTCGCGGTAGATCGGGAACAGCTCTTCCGCGTGGTCGTCGAACCAGGCATAGAGCTCGGTGAGGGCCCGGCGCGCGCGTGCCTCCAGACCCGGCGTCTCGAGCCAGGCTTGGGCATCGGGCGGGGGGTTCTCGGATCGCCAGTGCGCCCGGCAGGCCTGGAACAGGACGTCGAGATCGGGGAAGTGGCGATAGACCGTCAGGCGGGTCACGTCGGCTTCCTCAGCGATGGCCGCCACGGACGTATTGGCCGGCCCGACCGACGTGTGCAGGCGCGCGGTGGCCTCGGTGATGCGCTGGCGGGTCTCGTCGACCAGCTCCGCTCGCCGGGTCATCCGGTATGGCCGTAATTTCGTTGAACGCATGTGCTTACTCGATATTGACATGCCGGATCGCTGCCTTCAGTATACAGCTCTGTTCACCCGATATGCTGAGGAGTGCTCGACATGACGATCCAGGAACCGATCATCGCCGGCGTGCGGCTCAAGGTCGTGAAGCCGGGCGAAGGCCGGGCGGGTGGGCTCGTGCCCGGCGTCGGCGTCGTCTTCAAGATCGATGGCGAGGACACCGGCGGCGCCCTGTCGATCGTCGAACACCCCTTCGCCGTCGGAGCGCTCGTGCCGCCGCACATCCACACGCTCGAGGACGAGTATTCGATCGTGCTGGAAGGGGAGATCGGCTTTCGCTCTGAGGACCAGGAAGTCGTCCTGGGGGCGGGTGGTTACATCATCAAGCCGCGCGGCGAGGTCCACGCCATGTGGAATGCGGGCTCGGTCCCCGCGCGCATGATCGAGGTGATCTCTCCGGCCGGCTTCGAGCGGTTCTTCCGCGACTTCGTCGATATCACCGACGTGCGCGCCCCGAGCCGCGATGAGGTGGGTCAGATCGGCGATCGCTACGGGCTCCCGTTGGCCCAGCCCGATTGGCTCCCGGATGTCATCGCCCGGTACAACCTGACGCCGATGCCGGGCTGATACTGAAGCCGGGCGCCTATGGGACGGGGGAACCCGCCCGCCGCCGCCGGACTACTGGCGGTAGAGCCGGAACGTGATCGGGCCGTACTGCTCGAAGTGGAACATCTCGAATTCCAGCTTGTCGCCCATGAGGCGGATGTTTCGGAGGCCGTCGCGGACGGCCGGGTCGAGATCGAACGCGATATCGATCTGGCCGACGCCGAGACGGCTGTCCTGCAGGTCGAGGACCGCGTACACCTTGGTCGGCAGGTCGTCATCGGTGCCGTAGTACATCGCGATCATCCGGTTGAAATCGAGCACCTCGCTCGTGTGGGCGCTGTACGTGCCGTCCGCGCGGAGCGTGACCGTCACCTGATACATCGGCAGCCACGGGGTCGTCACGCAGCCCTTCCAGGTGCCGACCACTCCGGCCGTCAGCTCGTCGAACGTGCTGATGGAGATGGCGCTTCGCTCGAAGGCGAAGTCCTTACATGCTTCGGGCTGGCGATCGAAGCCGATGGCTCGGACGCTCGCCTTGAGCGTGCCGGCACTGCTCGGGCACCTGGCCGTGAAGGTGTTCTTCCCGTCGTGGATCGAGACCTTCTGGTCGGCGATGGGCTTCAGGTCGCGCGTCCATGGCGAGCGATCGGGATCGTCGGGCTCGTAGGCCTGGCTGACCGTGCACTTGGAGACGTCGAGATCGCGGGTCTTGAGATGGAGGATGTCGCTCACGCTGTCGCCGGTGGCGATGAGGAAGGCGCCTTCGTCGCGCTCGTCACCGACCTGGAGTCGGGCAGCCGGTTGGGGTACTGGAGTCGGCTCCGGCGTTGAGCGCGCCGTCGGTTGTGCGGTCGCGTGCGGCGTGGGGGTCGACGTCGACTCGGTCCCGGCAGGCGCCGTGGCATCGCCGGGTGTCGGACTGGTCGTATCGCCCATGTCGTCTTCCGGGGTGGCGCTCGGCGCTATCGATGGCGCCTCGGATTCGATGGCGAGGGACGCCCCGGATGTGGGCGAGTTCGTCGGGCTCGGCAGCGCGCTCGACGAGGCAAGCGCAGCGGCGATGCCCGTGTCGTCGATGCCCGGGCTCGGTTGGAACGCTGCGAGTCCCACTGCCGCGGCCACGAGGATGACGACCACCAAGCCGCCAAGGACGACGAGCGGGGCATGCCGTTGCGCGTCTTGGACGATGCGGCGGATGGTTGGGCGTCGTAGAGGGTCCATGGCCGTCAGACGCCGCAACCGGCGTCTTGTGTCGGGCGGGATCCTGTTCGTGGGGCCGATGTCGTCAAAGCGACAACTTGGAGTCGGGCTACATCTCCATCGCGGTCATGAGCTGGAAGTAGTTGTCGTCCGGATCGGCGAAGGTCGCGATCGACGCATCGGAGCCGCCCTCTTCGAACCCGTACGGCTCTGCGATCACGGTCGCGCCGGCCGCCTTGAATCGATCGAAGTCGCCCTGCTCGTCGTCGCTCTGGATGTTCCAGATGATGCGGCCCGGATGCGCGTTCGTGCCCTTGACCTGGTCGTGCGGCCCGATAGCAACGAAGCCCGAGCCGAGCTGCCAGCCGGTGTACCCGCCCTCCGACATCGTCGGTGCGCCGAAGAGCTTCGTGTAGTAATCGACCAGGCGCTGCGGATCCTCGGATCCGATGAGGATGCTGTTGAAGTCCATGCGATCTCCTTGTAGGCCTAGGCGTTGGTATCGACGACGCAGAACCGGTTGCCTTCCGGG
>JAXDKY010000315.1:0-6753 GCA_034666885.1 Chloroflexota bacterium | reverse complement strand
TGCCGCTGCCGCCGGCCTATTCGGACTGAAGCCGAGGCTCATCGGCGTCGGGCGGTGGCGCCCTGCGGACCGTAGAGCCGCCCGGACCGTCGACGACCTCCCAGCCCAGGTTCGCGAGCTCGCGGCGGAGGTCGTCGGCTCGGGTGAAGTCACGGGCCGCGCGCGCCGCCTCCCGGTCGGCGACCAGCGAGGCGACATCCGTCGGCACGTCCAGGGCGGCCGCGTCGGCCGAGGGCGCCTGCCAGGCTCGGTGCAGGTCCAACCCGAGGACCGCGTCGGCGTCGAGCACGAGCCAGCGGCGCTCGTCGGGCCTGAGGTCCGCTCGGAGCATCTCGCGGACGCAGGCCAGCGCGCCGGGCAGGTCGAGGTCGTCATCGAGCGCGGCGGCGAATTTGTCGTGCAGGTCGCGTCCGGCGGGAGACAGGGGAGCGGCCGGCTCGTGCGCCCGATCCGCGACGGGATAGGCGACGTCCCCGACGAACCCCGCAACGCCCGAGGCGATCCCGACCGGCCGATCGCCCGCCGCGCCGGCAGCCAACACCGGAGGCGCGGCCCACGGCCCGTCGGCCGGCGGCGGCCCAAGGGCCGCGAGCCGGCTGCGGAGCGATGCTAGGCCCGCCGCCGCACTCTTGAGCGACGTGTCGGAGTAGTTGAGCTTCCGCCCGTAGCGCGACGCCAGGGCCAGGTAGCGGAAGGCCAGCGGATCCAGGCCCCGCGCCGCGAGCTCCGTCACGCGCTGGAAGTTCCCGGCCGACTTCGCCATCTTCCGCCCGGCCATGAGCAGGAACTCGCCGTGCACCCAGACGGCCGCCGGCGGCCCACCGACGAGCGGCGCGGATTGGGCGATCTCGTCCTCGTGGTGCGGGAACACGTTGTCGATGCCACCGGTATGCAGGTCGAATCGATCGCCCAGGTAGCGCCGTGCCATGGCCGAGCACTCGAGATGCCAGCCGGGGTAGCCCTCACCCCAGCGGTCGGTCGGCCATTTTAGCGAGCGGCCCTCGCCCGCGGCCTTCCAGAGCGCGAAGTCGGCCGGATCGCGCTTGTCCGGCTCGACCTCGCCGCGGTGGCCGGCCCGCAGGTCGTCCAGGGAATTGCCGGAAAGCTGCCCGTAGCCCGGGAACGACGACACGGAGTAGTAGACGTTGCCGGCGGGTGACTCGTAGGCATACCCCGCGTCCTCGAGCGCCTCGGCCAGGACGAGCATCTCCGGGATGTGCTCGGTCGCGCGCGGGAAGACGTGCGCCGGCAGGATGTTGACCAGTGCCTCGTCGGCGTGGAAGGCGCCTTCGTAGGCGTCGGCGATCTCCGCGGTCGTCTTGTCCTCGAGCCCCGCCGAGACGAGCATCCGGTCCTCGCCCCGGTCGAAGCGCTCGTCGCGCAGGTGCCCGACGTCGGTGATGTTCTTCACGTGGAAAACGTCGAGCCCGTGGAAGACGAGCACCCGCCGGATCAGGTCGGCTAGCAGGTACGAGCGCAGATTCCCGACGTGGGCGTACCGGTAGACGGTCGGCCCGCAGGTGTACATCCGCACTCGGCCGGGCTCCAGCGGCACGACCGGCACCACCGTTCGGGTGAGGGTGTTGCGCAGGCGCAGGGTCACTCGGACATCGTATCCCCGGGCCGCCCTCGGACCGGGACGGAGGCTCGCCGGCCGCCGCGCACCACGAATTCACAGGAACTCTGACCGACGACCCTAACGGCGGCGGCGATGGCTCGTTATCGCAGCAGAGGCCTCTCGGTACATAACATCGTTCCCCCGGCGGTGTGGTCCCGTGAGGCCTCACTTGCTGCCCCCAGCGGGGCCTGCCGGGCTTCACCCGTATACTCCGCCCGATGCTCCGCCGGACCGTCCTGATCCTCGCCTTGCTCGCCGGCGCCTGCACCCAGCCCCCGGCCGCCGCCAACAACGATTCGGTGCGGATCGCGCTGGGCGAGCCCTCGACACTGGACCCGGCCGCCAGCGGCGACTCCACCAGCGCGGCGCTGATCGGGCAGTTCTTCGAGACGCTCACGACCTACGACGAGACGCTCGAGCTGCGGCCAGCCCTGGCCGAATCCTGGCAGATCGAGGACGGTGGCCGGCGGATCGTCTTCCACCTTCGGCCAAACCTGATCTTCAGCGACAAGTCGCCGCTGCGCGCCGCCGACGTCGTGCGCAGCTGGCTTCGGATCATCGATCCCGCCGCGCCCTCGCCGCTCGCCTCGCTCATGACCGACGTCAAGGGCGCCGCCGCGTACCTGGCGGGCAGCGGGGCCGCCGCTGACGTCGGTCTCACGGCCGACGACGCGACCAACCAGGTCATCGTCGACCTGGTCCGCCCGGCTGCGGAGTTCGTCACGGTGGTGGCGAGCCCGACGTTCAGCATCGTGCCACCGGGCGTCGGCCAGGACCCGCGCGCCCTGCAGGCGGGGGTCGGGTTCGTCGCCAGCGGCGGCTACAAGCTCACCTCGGCGGCCCCGGGCATGATGACCTTGACCGCGAACGCCGCGTACTGGGCGGGCACACCGGACGTCGGCGAGGTCATCGTCGTGACCGACCTCGGCGGCGCCAGCGGGGTCGACGCCTTCCAGCGGCGTGAGCTCGACTACACCTTCGTCTCCGAGTTCGACGCGAGCTGGATCGCCTACGACAGCGGACTCGGCCCACTGCTCCGCGAGGTCCCCTCGCTCTCGACCGATTTCTACGGGTTCGATACCACGCGCCCGCCGTTCGACGACGTCCGCGTACGGCAGGCGTTCGCGGCCGCCGTGGACTGGCGCCGTATCGCGCGGCTGTCCGTGAGCGATCCCAGCGGCGTCGCGACCTCGATGGTCCCGCCGGGCATCCCGGGGCGGAGCGACCGCGACGTCGTGCCGGTCTACGACCCGGAGGCGGCGCGGGCGCTGCTGGCCAAAGCTGGCTTCCCGGGCGGCAAGGGCTTTCCCGAGGTCACGCTCGGGACCGGTGGCTCGCCCTACGACGAGGCCATCGTGACCGAGATCAAGCGCGAGCTGGGCATCACGCTCCACTCCGAGGTTCTTGACTCGTACTTCACGCGCCTGGACACCGATCCGCCGCAGATGTGGGCGCTGTCATGGGTCGCCGACTACCCCGGGCGCAACGACTTCCTGGGCGTGCTCCTGAGCACGGGGTCGACCAACAACTACGGCCATTGGAGCTCGCCGGAGTTCGACGCCGCGATCGCCGAGGCGGGCACGACCACAGACGAGGCCGCGGCATCGGCCGCCTACGACAAGGCGGAGGACATCGTCCAGCGGGACGCACCCCTGATTCCGATCACGTACGGAACGGGCTGGGCGCTGTCGGACCAGGCGCTGCTCGGGGCGGGGCAGAACGGCCTCGGCGCGCTGCGTTTCGCCGGCCTTGCCTGGGGGAAGCCGTGATCGGCCGCCCCTCCTGGCCGGGGCGGCCGGCGCGGCCGATCCTGGCCCTTGCCGCCTCGGCCCTTGCCGCGGTCACGATGCTCGCCGGACCGGCCTCGAGCGTCGTCCTGGCCGCGGATCCGGTCTTCGGCAAGCCCACCATCGTGGGCACGTTCGGAGAGGGCCTCCAGCTCACCCAGCCGGTGACCCTGGACGGCACGCCGACCAGCGTCGAGGTCCTGATCACCTTCGCCGACGCCCAGGGCCCGCTCGTCGTGCAGGTGCCGCCACCGACCGCCACCGGGCCGGTGACGCTGCGCTACCAGGTCAGCGTGGCCGCCGACGGCCATATCCTGCCCAACACCCCGGTCTCGGCCCGCTGGCGGATCACCCCCAGCAGCGGCAAGCCCGTCGTCGGCCCGGTGGCCAGGACCCTGTATGCCGACGAGCGGTTCGACTGGCAGACCGTCACCGGCGATCTCGTCCGGGTCCACTGGTATGAAGGTGGGGCCGCGTTCGGCAACCACGCGCTGCAGATCGGCGAGAAGGCGGTCCGGGACACCTCGACCCTGCTCGGCGTGACGGAGAAGGACCCCATCGACTTCTTCGTCTACGCCGACCAGCAGGCGTTCTACGACGCCCTCGGCCCAGGCACGCGCGAGAACGTCGGCGGCCAGGCGAACGCCGAGATCCGCACGATGTTCGCGTTGATCACGCCCGCCGAGATCGACCAGCCGTGGGTCGACACCGTGGTGCCGCACGAGCTGACGCACCTGGTCTTCGACACGGCCGTCAGCAACCCGTACCACTTCCCGCCGCGCTGGCTGAACGAGGGCCTGGCGGTCTACCTGAGCGAGGGCTACACCGCCAGCTATCGCTCCGATGTCGAGGCCGCGGCGCGCGATGGTTCGCTCATCCCGCTCGACGGGCTCGTCGGCCAGTTCCCGACCGGCCAGGGCTTCTTCCAGGCCTACGCCGAGAGCGTCAGCGCGCTCGACTTCTTCATCCGAACCTACGGGCAGGACGCCCTGGTCTCGCTGATCGGCTCCTACGCCGACGGCCGGACCGACGACGAGGCGTTCAAGGCGGCGATCGGCGTCGACACCGCCGGCTTCAACGATGCGTGGCTGGCCGACCTCGGCGCTACGGCCCCGGTGCGTTACGGGCCGAAGCCGGCGCCACCAGGCCCGGTCCCGTCGGCGTGGGGCGGCACGGGCGGCCTGCCGGGGGCCACGAGTACGCCCGGGGAGCAGGCACCCGCCGGCAGCCTGGCGCCGAGCAGTACCCCGGCTCCCGGCGATGCCACGACACCCTCGAGCCCGAGCACCGTCCTTGGGCTCGCGCTCGTCACGATCGCGGTGCTCGGGGCCGCCGTCCTGCTCGCCTGGTCGCGTTCCCGGCGCGGCCGGCCGGACGCCATCCCGTGACCCTGGCCGCCCGGCTCCGCGGGATCCCGAGCTGGCAGGTGACGCTCGGGGTCGCGTTGCTCGGGCTGGGCTTCCTCGTCGCGGCACAGCTGGCCTCCGAGGGGCCGCGCGTGCGCTATACGACCCAAGAGCGCTCGCCGCTGGTCGAGACGGCCACGGATCTCCAGACGGACCAGGAGGCGCTCAAGGCGTCGATCCTCGACCTCAGAACCAAGATCCAGGCAGCGGAGCAGGCCGGCCAGGGCTCGGCCGCCCTCGTCAAGGATCTCAACGACCAGCTGCAGTCGGCGCGCATCGCCGCCGGCCTCATCCCGCTCACTGGGAGCGGCATCGTCCTGCAGATCGAGGACTCGCAGGAACCGGCCGATCCCGAGGGCAACATGCAGGACCTCCTCGTCGGGGCCCGCGACCTGCGGACGATCGTCGAGGAGATGTGGCAGGCCGGCGCCGAGGCCGTCGCCGTCAACGGCGAGCGGATGACGCCCACCACCGCGGTCATCGACATCGGGCCGTCCATCCTGGTCAACTCCGCATACCTCGCCGGGCCGTACCAGGTGACGGCCGTCGGACCGGACGACCTGTACGCGCGACTCAGCGCTTCCCCCGGGTTCGTCGACTTCATCCGCGCTCGCGCGGAGGCCTGGGGCCTGCGCGTCTCGATCGCGGAACCGGACTCCGTCGACATGCCCGCCTTCGCCGGCACCGTGACCCTGCGCTACGCCCGGCCGCAGGCCCCGGCCTCCACCGCCGCTCCGGCTCCGTGACGAGATGCACCAGCGACGCAACCAGCTGACCATCGCGACCGTGGCCTTCGTCCTGGGGCTGCTGGTCGTGGTCCAGCTGCGGACCCAGGCGAGCGGTGCCGCGTTCGCCGCCCTCTCCTCGCAGGAGCTGACGGTCCTCGTGGCCAATCTCAATGACCGCAATGACGCGCTGCGCGGCGAGGTCGCCGCGCTCGACCGGGAGCTCTCGACGTTGACCACCAATACCCAGCGCGGCGAGGTCTCGGTCGACGAGCTGCGCGCCGACCTGCGGCGCGTCCGGCTGTACGCGGGCATCGATCCTGCGACCGGGCCCGGCGTCGTCATCACGATCCGCGGCCCGATCGACGGCACCGGGGTCGAGGACCTCGTGAACGAGCTGCGCAACGCCGGCGCCGAGGCGATGGCGATCGAGACGGTGCGGCTGGTGCCGGGCGTCGTGACGGCGGGCGCCGCCGGAGCCGTCGCGGTCGACGGGGTCCCCCTGGCCGATCCCTTCGAGCTGTCGGCGATCGGTGCCCCGAGCAAGCTCACCGGCTCGCTGACCCGCTCTGGCGGGATCATCGCCCAGCTGGCCGCCACCCAGCCCGATGTCGTGGTGGAGGTCACGCCGCTCGACCGGGTCGACGTGCCCGCGACGGATCGCCAACTCGTGCCGAGTCACGCTCGTCCCCGGCTCTGATAGCCTGTCCGCCGTGCCGGACCGACCCGTCCTGACCCTCCTGCTCGGCGACGTCGTGCGCCTTCGCCGCGGCCACCCGTGTGGTGGCGACACGTGGCTGGTCGACCGGCTCGGTGCTGATATCGGGCTGCGCTGCCAGACCTGCGGCCGCCACGTCCTGATCGAGCGCCCGACGCTCGAGCGGCGCTTCGCCGAGTTCGTCGAGCGCGGCGACCCGGCCCTGACCGCCGCGATCGGCGGACCGGCAGCCCCTAGCCCGGACGAGGGCCCATGACCGAGGCCGACGGGCGGCTCGACGCAGGAACCGTCCAGGATCCGCCGCCCGGGGTGGAAGGCGCCCTCGCGGTCTTCAGGAATCCGCCATTCCTTCGTCTCTGGCTGTCGCAGGCGTCGACCCAGATCGGCGGCAACATGGTGTTGTTCGCGCTCACGGTCGTCGTGTCCTCGACCCAGCCGAACACCGCGGTCAGCCTGCTGATCCTGTCGTTCCTGGTGCCCGCCGTGCTGTTCTCGGCCG
>JAXDKY010000314.1:0-3576 GCA_034666885.1 Chloroflexota bacterium | reverse complement strand
GCCGACGTATGACAGCAGCTCGAGAATGGGTGCGCCGGGGAGGCTGGACGGACGGCGAACCTTGGCACCTCCGGCCGGTGCCGCCGCCCTCCCGGCGAGCACGGAGCAGCACCTCGGCGTGCGGTGTCTGGTTCTCTTCGGGCGACGTCCTAGCCGTTTGGAGCGGTCAGGCCGGACCACCGGACGCCGCGGACCGCTGTCCCGTCTGCGACACGGCGGATGGCGCCCTCCAGGCCATCGAAGCTTCGACTCGGTCCGAGTAGCCAGAAGACCATGGACTCCGAGGTCGCGACGCTCGACAAGCTCAAGCAGGTCCTCGAGACCTGAGCTGGCGCGAGCAACGCTGGTCAGCGTCGCGGCTGGAGCCGAGCGCCGATCGAGATCGCCAGATAGGTCATGCCGGCCCGATTGAGCTGACCCCCAAGCGGAACCCTATCCTTCGAGGATCGATCGACCCGCGTGACGAAAGGACCCCAGCATGCCGATCAACTTCCAGCATCGGCCGCACCCGTACATCAGCGCACGGAAGAAGTCCGGCCCGCCGACGACCGTCGCCGAGCACGTCGGACTCAACGGCCGGATCGCGCTCGCCCTCACCGCCGCGGTCGGGACGATGTGGTGCGCCTATGCCTTCGCGATCCTGGCCCTCGTCGTCCTGCCGCAGGCGATCACCGGCGGGCTGTTGCTGTTCGTGCAATGGGTCAGCCAGACGTTCATCCAGCTGGTGATGCTGTCGGTGATCATGGTCGGCCAGAACGTGCTGTCGCGGGCGTCGGACAAGCGCGCCGTCATGACCTACGACGACGCGGAGGCGACGTTCCATGAGGCCGGCCAGATCCAGGACCACTTGGCGGCCCAAGACGAAGCCCTGAACTCACTGCTCGACAAGGTCGCCAAGCTCGAAGCCGGCCTGAGCGCCTCGTGACCACGGGCTCGCGAGAAGGTCGATTCGCCGGACGGGTCGCGCTGATCACCGGGGCCGGAAGCCCGACCGGGATCGGCTTCGCGGCGGCGCGCATCCTCGGGCGTGAGGGGGCGCGAATCGCGGTCGCGTCGACCACGGACCGGATCCACGAGCGCGTCGCCGAGCTGGAGCGGGAAGGCATCGAGGCGAGCGGTCATGTCGGTGACCTCATGGACGACGGTGCCGGCGCCCGGCTGGTCGGCGACGTCCTCGCGACCGCTGGCCGGCTCGACATCCTGGTCAACAACGCGGGGATGGTCGCCGTTGGGTCTGACGACGCGTCGAGCTCGATGGCGGACATGGACCCGGAGGAATGGGACCGCGGCATCGCCCGCAACCTGCGGACCGCCTTCTCGGTCACGAAGGCCGCCGTCCCACCGCTGATCGAGAGCGGGCACGGGCGGATCGTGTTCGTGTCGTCCGTCACAGGCCCATTGGTCAGCAACCCGCGCTCGACCGTGTACGGCGCCGCGAAGGCCGGGATCCTCGGTCTGATGCGCGGCCTGGCCATCGAGGTCGGGCGCGATGGCGTCACGGTGAACGCCGTGCTGCCGGGATGGATCGCCAGCGGCTCGCAGCTGCCCGAGGAGGCGATCGGCGGCGAGAACACCCCACTGGGGCGTTCGGGTACCCCCGAAGAGGTCGCCGGGTTGATCGCCTTCCTCGCGTCAGATGCCGCCAGCTACGTGACGGGCCAGGGGATCGTGGTCGACGGCGGCAACACGATCCAGGAGTACAAAGGCCCGTCCGAGGCGTGGTACTGAGGGCGGTTCGGCCGCCCGCCGCTCAGCGAGCGTCGCTGTCCGAATAGACCCGGAAGGCACCGTCGGCCCGCGGCTCCATCGCCGGCCCGAGGACCCGGGCGAGCTCCGCGCGGTCGTGGCGGATATCGATCGCCGTCGGGGACAGGCGTCCGCTGGCGATGAGACGGACGTCGAGCGAGTCCGACAGGTCGACCCAGGGGGATTCGACGACCGGACCGAGGTGGAGGAATGGAACGTTCATGACTTGGACTCCGTGCTAAGTACTTCGAGATGAAGATACTCCACATGAAGCCACTATGTCAAGAGTCTTGAGATGAAGTAATCTCTGCTCATGGATGAGATCGACCGGATCGTCGACGACTGGCACCGCGTTCGGCCCGACCTCGACGTCTCTCCGACGCACACGCTGCAGCGGATCACCCGGCTCGGGCTGCTCCAGGGCGCGAGCTTCGCCAAGGTCTTCGCAACCTACGGGATCTCCTTCGGCGAGTACCTCGTGCTCGTGGCGCTGCGGCGGGCCGGGCCTCCCTACCGCATGAACCCAACGGCGCTGTTCAACGCGGTGATCCTGTCGTCGGGCGCCATGACCAACCGGCTAGATCGACTGGAGGCCATGGGCCTCGTGGAACGCCTGCCCGATCCGACCGACCGACGGGGACGTCTCGTCGCCCTGACCGACCGCGGGCTCGAGCTCGTCGATGCCGCCGTCGTCGACCACCTCGCGAACGAGGAGCGACTGCTGGCCGCCCTCGACGCCGACGAGCGGGAGCAGCTGGCCGGCCTGCTGCGAAAGCTCCTGATGTCCGAGGCGTTCCGGGAGCTCGACCCGGCCGTCAACGAGGCGACCCGCAGCCGAGCCCGACCCGAGGCGGATGCCTGACGGGAGAGCGTTGTCGATTCCGCGCGACCTGTTCGTCGTGGGGTCAGAGGGCACAAGAGGCGACAACGACCTCCCCCCAGAGCAGGAGTTCCGACCATGACAGAGCCGAAGGTCATCCATTTCGAGATCACGGGCAAGGATCAGCAGGCCCTCCAGAAGTATTGGAGCGACCTGCTCGGTTGGCAGTTCGACACCAGCGCTCCGGGCGGCTACGGCATGACCGATCACGAGAAGACCGGCATCGTCGTTGGCGTCGGCAGCGCCCCGGAAGGCTCCCCCGGCGGCGTGACCGGCTATGTGCGTGTCGCCGACATCGACGCGACGCTCGCCAAGGCGACCCAGCTCGGCGGCTCGGTGGTCATGCCCAAGTTCAGCCCCGACGGATCGGCGCAGCTCGCGCTGGTCGCGGACCCCGAAGGGCACGTGGTCGGCCTGAGCGAATAGCGCTCGCTGATCCCCGCGCAACTCGCAAGGCCGTCGGTCGACAGACCGGCGGCCTTCGCTTATCCGGCGAGCCAGTCCTCGTAGCGCGACGTGAAGAGGGCGGGCGCGCCGCCGGTGGCGAGGAAGACGATCGCCTTCTGGGAAAGCGTCGTCGGGTCCAGGTTCATGAGCCCGGCCATGGCCTTGCCCGAGTACACCGGGTCGAGCAGCAGGCCCTCCGAGCGCGCCGCAACCCGGATCGCCTCTCGACTGGCCTCGGTCGGCGCGCCGTAGCCGGTGCCGATCTGGTCGCGCACGAGTCTGGGTTCGTCGGTCGACACCGGACGGCCGACGAACGCGGCCACTTCCCCGGTCAACCGACGCACGGTCGATAGCGCGTCCGCCACCGCGCCGACGTCGACGCCGATGACCCTCGCGTGGCCCAGGCGAGCGGCGAGCCCCGCGTGCGTGCCGCCTGACCCGGTGGCGGTGACGACGAGCACATCGTCGTGCCGGAGGTCCGCCACGATCTCGTCCGCCGCGCC
>JAXDKY010000313.1:0-2763 GCA_034666885.1 Chloroflexota bacterium | reverse complement strand
GACCGGAATCGGGCCGAAGAGGCGTGAGTCGGCCGATTCCTGACGGTGATCGCCCATCACGAAGATGTCGTTGGCGGGAACGACCCACTGCGCCTCGTCTGACGTGGTCGGCTGCCTGGTGCCGTTAGCGTCCGCGAACAGGTATGACTCATCGAGGGCCGTTCCGTTCACGTAAACCCGGCCGTCCTTGACCTGGATCGTGTCGCCGGCGACGCCGATGACGCGCTTGATGAACGGAGTCTTCTCGGTCGCCCATCCTTCGGGCGGGTGGAGGACGACGACGTCACCGCGCGAATAGGCGTCCCAGTGCGGCGACAGCTTGTCCACGAGCACGTAATCGTCGGGTTCGAAGCTGTGCTCCATCGAATCGCCCTTCACCTGGAAGGGCTGGGCCACGAAATTCTGGACCACGAAGAAGATGACCAGGGTCAGGACAAGCGTCTCGACCAGCTCGAGCAGGCAGCCCAAACCAGCACGGCGCCGGCTGGTGGGCTTCGGGGCTTCGGCCTGCGGCGGCTCGTCGATCACCGCTCGGGAGCCGGGGCCGGCGTCAGGAGGTGGATGCGCGCCACGACGAGCGGCGAAGCGATGAGGAGGGTCGCGACGATGGCCAGGACGAGCATCTCGGGCAGCGAATACAGCATCGTCCCGATGTCTCGCTCCGGGCCGGTGCCTCTGCCAGTCGAGGGCAGACCTACCACGAGCCAGAAACCCCACAGGAGCGCCACCAGCAGCGCCGGCGGGACGGCCAGCAAGCGCAGCCAACCGACCGGCTCGACGGCGACCAGGACCACCGCGAAGACGGCCGTCAGCGCGAGACCGACGACGGTGAGCGTGAGGCCGATCCCGATCCAAGGCTGCTGCGCGAGCCACCAGTCACCGGCGGCCAAGGCTGACCCGCCGACGGCGAGAGCCCCGACAAGCAGCGCGATGAGGCCGGCTCCCAGACCGATCCGCCCGATCGAGCGAAGAGCTGACATCTCCGATCCTCCTACCGCCAGCCTACGCAAGGGTTAGCTCCGGTCGAGGCGTCGACAGCTGGCGCGCCGCGGCCCGATGGCCGGCGAGGGCCGCTCGCTGGAGGGATGCCGGCAGCGACCGACCCGCGGCGCGTGCCGCGAACCAGGCGACGAGGAAGCCCGCATCGAAGGCGTCGCCCGCGCCCGTCGTGTCGTCGGCCGTGAGGTGCTCGGTCGCGACCTCGAAGCGGAGGCGCTCCTCGCCGGATCGGGCGAGGACCGTGGCACCCTTCGAGCCGCGCTTCACGACGGCGGTCGGCGCGAGCTCCAGCAGGCCGTCGACCGCGTAGCCCCCGAGCAGCGCCTCGGTCTCGGCGGCCGTCGCGAAGAGCAGGTCGGGCGCGGCGTCCTCGATCAGGGCCCGGGCGGCGCGGCGGCCCTGCGCCAGCAACGGCCCGATCGAGGCCAGGTCGACGCTCACCGCCGCGCCCGACTCGCGCGCGAACGCCACCGCGCGACGTCCGGCCAACCCCAGCGGCTCGCCAAGCAGCGAGTACACGGGCACGTGCAGTGCATCGGCTCGGGCGAACCAGGCCGCCTGCACGTCGGAAGCCGACAGCTGGTCGGCCGCGCCCCGGTCGGCGACGAACGAACGCTCCCCGTCCGGCCCCAGGAGGACGCCGATGCGACCGGTCCGCGCGCCAGCCACGCGCATGATCCGTGCCTGGACCTTGTCCTCGCGGACCGCATCGACGAGGGCGCGTCCGGCCGCATCCCGCCCGACCGCAGCGATGAGCGTCGTCCGGGCACCGAGCCGTGCGAGCCACCGGGCCGTATTGGCCGCCGACCCTCCCTGGACGAACGACACGCGCCCCGGCACGTCGGTGCCGCGAGCGAGGGGTCCGGCCGGCGCCAGGACCACGTCGAGCATCAGGTCACCCAAGACGACGATCCGCGCGATCCCGTTGGCGGCGCGACGGGATGGCCGTCCGGGTCGGCGAGGGCGCGGGGCGCGCAACTTCGGCATGGGCGACGAGGATAGGCGCGCCCGCCGGGGCACGCTCGGCGCACGTCTCGGACGGACCTACAATGTCCGTCCCACCAGCCGCCGATCCGGAGGCCGACCGATGACCGCTGCCGTGACGACCGACCTCGATCGCCTCGCGATCGACACGATCCGGACCCTCTCGATCGACGCCGTCCAGCTGGCGAACTCGGGGCACCCGGGCGCCCCGATGGGCGCCGCGCCGATGGCGTACGTGCTGTGGACCCGCTTCCTTCGCCACGCACCCACGCACCCCGAATGGCCGGACCGCGACCGGTTCGTGTTGAGCGCGGGCCACGCCAGCATGCTGCTCTATTCGCTCCTCCACCTGACCGGCTACGACCTGTCGCTCGAGGAACTCACGAAGTTCCGCCAGTGGGGTTCGCTCACCCCGGGGCACCCGGAGCACGGCCTGACGCCGGGGGTCGAGGCGACGACCGGGCCGCTCGGCCCGGGGTTCGCGAACGCGGTGGGCATGGCCAACGCGGAGCGGCGCCTCGGGGCCGAGTTCAACGTCGACGGCGGAAGGATCGTTGATCACCGGACGTACGCGATCGCCAGCGATGGCGACCTCCAGGAGGGCATCGCCTCGGAGGCGGCCAGCCTCGCGGGTCACCTGCGGCTGGGCAAGCTGATCGTGCTGTACGACGACAACCACATCCAGCTCGACGGACCGACGGCGATGGCCTTCTCGGAGGACGTGCCGAAGCGCTTCGAGGCGTACGGCTGGCACACCCAGCGGGTCGCCGACGGCAACGA
>JAXDKY010000312.1:0-4570 GCA_034666885.1 Chloroflexota bacterium | reverse complement strand
GGCTGCTTCGCGACATAGACCGCCATCGTCTGGGCGAGCGCCTCGACCTGGAGCACGCCCGGCATGACCGGCAGGCCCGGGAAATGTCCGGCGAAGAACCATTCGCTCGCGGTCACCCCCTTGATGCCGACGATCCGCTTGGCCTCGGGGTCGTACTCGACGATCCGGTCAACGAGCAGGAACGGCCAGCGGTGGGGGATCAGCGCCTCGATCTCACGAACCGTGTGGATCGTGGTCGGGGCGGCGGGCGTGGTGGCGGTCGGTGCGGCGTCGGTCACGGGCGGCTCCATGCGGGATGGCGGTCAGTCTGGCCCAAACCGGCGGGCTCCTGCGACGAACCATGTGCAGGTCTGCATGCCGGACCGCCCGTCCGCGGGGTCACGCTCGCGCAGCCGCGGCCAGGAACGCGGCGCTGCCCACGCGGTCGAGCAGGTTCGTCGTCATCTTCCCCTCGAGGAACGTCTCGTTCGCGAGGAGCGCCTGGTGGATGGAGACGTTCGTCACGAGGCCGTCGATGACCAACTCCTCGAGGGCGACCCGGCCGCGAGCGATGGCGGACGGCCGATCCGGTCCCCAGACGATGAGCTTGCCGAGCAGCGAGTCGTAGTACGGCGGCACCTCGTACCCGGTGAAAAGGTGCGAGTCGACCCGGACACCCGGTCCACCGGGCGCGTGGTAGCGCTCGACGACGCCGGCACTCGGCCGGAACTCGTGCTCGGGATCCTCGGCGTTGATGCGGAACTCGATGGCGTGGCCGCGGAACGCGATGTCGGCCTGGGTCATGCCGAGGGGCTCGCCCGCCGCGATCCGCATCTGCATCGCCACGAGATCCACGCCCGTGAGGACTTCGGTGACGGGGTGTTCGACCTGGATCCGGCAGTTGATCTCGATGAAGTAGAAGTTGCCGTCACGGTCGACCAGGAACTCGAGCGTGCCGACGTTCTGGTAGCCGGCCGCCACCGCGGCCTTGAGGGCCCGCTCCGCGAGATCGGTGCGGGCGGCGTCCGACATCGCCGGCGTGGGCGCCTCCTCGAGGATCTTCTGGTGACGCCGTTGCACGGAGCAATCGCGCTCGCCCAGGTGGATGCCGTGGCCGTAGCGGTCGATCGCGACCTGGACCTCGACGTGGCGGTTCTCATCGAGCCACTTCTCGAGGTAGAGCGAGTCGTCGCCGAAGGCCGCCTTGGCCTCACTGCGGCAGACGCGCAGGACCGATTCGAGCTCGCGCGGCGTGCGGACCATGCGCATGCCCTTGCCACCACCGCCGGCCGACGGCTTGACGAGCACCGGATAGCCGATGCGCTCGGCTTCGTCCAGGGCGTGCAGGTCGTCGCGCAGCATCCCCTCGGAACCGGGGATGGTCGGCAGCCCGAACCCGCCCAGCAGCTGCCTGGTGCCAGCCTTGCTGGCGAAGCGCTCCAGCACGCTGGCCGGTGGCCCGATGAACGTCAGGTCGTGGGCCGCGACGACCTCGGCGAACCCCTCGTCCTCCGACAGGAAGCCGTAGCCCGGGTGGATGGCGTCGCAGCCGGTGACGAGCGCCGCGGAGATGACGGCCGGAGCGGACAGGTAGGAGCGCTTGGCGTCCGCCGGGCCGATGCAGATGGCCTCGTCGGCCAGCCCGACGGGCAGCGATTCGCGGTCGCCCTCGCTGTAGGCGACCACGGCTTCGACACCGAGTGTGCGGCAGGCCCGCAGGATGCGCAGCGCGATCTCCCCGCGGTTGGCGATGAGGACCTTGCGGAACATCCGTCAGCCGCCCGTGCCGTTGGTCGACGCCGGGTTCGGCGTGAACTCGATCACCAGGATCTCCTGCCCGTACTCGACGGCGTCACCCGATTCCACGAGGCTCGACCCGAGGATCCCATCGACGGGGGCCACGACCTCCTGGGCCACCCCCAGGATGTCCACGGCCCCGACGCGGTCCCCGGCGCGAACCCGCGCACCGACCGCCAGGTCCGCTCTGGGCCGGTAGATGCCGACCGCCGGCGAGGTGGCGACGGCGCGTGATTGGGTCCTGGCCGTCTTCGCCTCGAGCGGGCGATGCAACGTGCGGGCGGCGCGCTCGGTGGAGCGATCGGTGCCTCGTTCCGCACGGTCGCCCGTGGAGCGTTCGGCGGGTCGTCGCGAGCGGATCGGTGGCTGTCCGTCGGCCGGCCGGCGGAGGCGGACTCGCCATCCCCCTTCCCGGACCTCGAGCTCCCCGAGCCCGGTCGCGCCGAGCTTGGCGATGAGCGCCGGGAGGAGGTCTTCCGTCAGTCGATCGATCGCGGCGTGGTCGGCAGCCCGTTCGTCGGCGGTGCGGGCGTCCGCGGCGGTGTCCGGCGGGCGCTGCGAATCCGCTGGGAGCGATCCGGGCACTCGCTATACCTCCTCGCGGGCCGGCGGGTCATCGCGCGACCAGCTCTCGGTCACCGGGGCCATGCCCCGTCGGGCCGGATCGAGCAGGTCACGCAGCCGATCCGCCAGGCGACGATCGACACGTTCGGGGACTTCGGGTTGGGCGGCCTCAGTGTAGGCGCCCAGCGCCCGATAGCGCCGGTAGCGCGATTCGAGGAGCGTGTCGAGGGGTAGCTCGGAGAGCGCATCGAGCCGATCGACGATGATCGATCGCAGCCGCTTGGCCGTCTCCGCGGGCTCGGCGTGCGCACCTTCGCCGGGCTCGTCGACGACGATGTCGACCACGCCGAGCGCGTGCTGGTCGGCCGCCGACATGCGCATCGCGGCGGCGGCCGTCGCCGCCTCGTCGGACGTGCGCCACAGGATCGATGCGCAGCCCTCCGGGCTGATGACCGAGTAGACCGCGTTCTCGAGGGCGATCACGACGTCGCCGACGGCGATGGCCAGCGCGCCACCGGATCCGCCTTCGCCGGTGATGACCGCGACGATCGGCGTGCGCAACCGGGTCATGAGCCCGATCGAGCGGGCGATCGCCTCGGCGATGCCGCGCTCCTCCGACTCCGGCCCGGGATGAGCGCCCGGCACGTCGACGAAGGTCACGACCGGCAGGCCGGCTCGTTCGGCGAGCTCCATGACGCGCATCGCCTTGCGGTAGCCCTCGGGATGCGGCATGCCGAAGTTGCGCCGGATGTTCTCGTCGGTGTCGGCGCCCTTCTGCTGGCCGATGACCACGACCCGCCGCCCGGCGATCCTCGCCAGGCCCGCCACGACCGCCTCGTCGTCGCCGAACAGCCGGTCCCCGTGCAGCTCGACGAAGTCGTCGGCAAGGGCAGCGATGAACTCGAGGGTGTGCGGCCGGGCCAGGTTGCGGGCCAGCTGGACCCGCGCCCAGACGTCCTCGGTCGACGCCGCCGGCAAGGTCGTGCCAGGGGCCGGGATGCCGCCTGCGGCGGGCGTGCCCTCGGGTTGCGCGACCGGGAACCCCCCATTCGGCGTCGGGAGCGGAGCGAAGGTGCCCGGTCCGTCACCCGCCGCCAGCTCGCCCACGCGATCCGCGATCGACGAGAGGAACGACAGCGGTCGGAAGGCCGGCAGGCCGTCGTCGGCGTCCGCCGCCAGGGCCGCGACACCGCGCGCCGGCAGCAACCGCAGCAGGTGGGTGAGCTCGCCGCGCAGCTCCGGACGGGCGACCACCCGGTCGACGAAGCCGTGGTTGTAAAGGAACTCGGCGCGCTGGAACCCCTCGGGCAGCTCCGCGGCGATGGTCCCGGCCGTGACCCGCGCCCCGGCAAACCCGATGAGCGCGTCCGGCTCCGCGATATTCACGTCCCCGACCGCGGCGAACGAGGCGAACACGCCGCCGGTCGTGGGGTCCGACAGGATCGACACGAACGGCACGCCCGAAGCTCGCAGGCGTTCGAGCGCGGCCAGCGTCTTGGCCAGCTGCATGAGGGCCAGCGTCCCTTCCTGCATCCGAGCGCCGCCGGACGCGCTGACGATCACCAGCGGGACACGCGTGGCGAGGGCGTGCTCGGCGGCACGGGTGACCTTTTCGCCGACGACGGCACCCATCGAGCCACCCATGAACCCGAAGTCCATGACGCACATCGCGAGCTGGGTCCCCCCGATCGAGCCGGTGCCCCACACGGCGGCGTCGCGCATGCCCGTTGCCAGCTGGGCCGCGGCGAGCCGCTCCGGGTAGGGCTTCTGGTCGACGAAGCCGAGCGCGTCCACGGACTGCAGCCCGGCGTCCCGCTCGGACCACGACCCCGGGTCCAGCAGGTGCTCGAGGCGCGCGCTGGCCGACAGCCGGAAGTGGTGCCCGCAGGTCATGCACACCCGCAGGTTCTTCTCGAGCTGCTTGTTGAACAGCATCGTCGAGCACGTCGGGCACTTGGTCCACAGGTCGGGCGGATAGTCGTTGCGGCGGGCGCGGAAGGACGGCAGCTTGAGGGGCATCAGGCGGTCCTGCGCCGGGCCGCAGCGCGGATGGCACGGGCCATGGGATCGGCCGGTGGACGACTCCGCCGCCAGGCCACGTAGGCGGCTCCGGCCAGGGAGATGGCCGCCGAGGTCAGAACGCCGCCGATGACGGTCGGCCGGCGCATCGTCGCGGGCCGCAGATCCAGGAGGGGGGTCGCGGGGGTCGTCGGCGTCGCGGTCGTCGCGG
>JAXDKY010000311.1:0-3672 GCA_034666885.1 Chloroflexota bacterium | reverse complement strand
GGCGATCACGGTCCCGGCAAAGAGCTCGTCCTGGCTCCAGCCGATGCCGTCGACCCTGACCGCCGCCAGGTCGCGCCGAAGGACGCCGGGCCGCGCGGCGACGGCCAGGACCTCCTGCTGGATATCGCTCGGCGCGTAGGCGAGCAGCACCTTCGCCAGCGCACCGGCGACGAGCGGGGTCGCGGTACCAGGCTCGCAGCTCACGCGCAGGGCGTGCCCGGATTGGACCTCGTGGAGACACACGGCCGTGAGCCCGACGCGACGGGCGATGACCGCCGTCTCGCCCGATTCCGCGGCGAGCATCCGCAGGACCGGATCGGCGCGACGGATGAGTTCCTCGCTGCTCACGGTCGCGCCGCCGGTCAGGTGCAGTCGGGGCCCCAGACCGTAGCCATGCTCCATGTGCTCGACGAACCCGAACTCGGTCAGCGTTCGAAGATAGCGGTAGACGGTCGACAACGGCGTGTCGAGGAGCGCGCTGAGCTCGTCGGCCCGGATGACGCCGCGATCGGCGATCGTGAGGAACACGCGCAGTCCGCGCGCGAACGAGGTGTCCTCGGCGGCTTCTTCGGGCGGGCGGTCACGAGCGGTCGACACAGGGCTCCCCAGGCCAGGCAGGTCCGTCAGGGTACCGCAGGCGGTGGGGCACGATGGGCGGGTCGTCCAAGGCGGGCAACCGCGCCGAGGAACGGCCCCGGCTCGGGTTCGGCGATACTGCGAGCGTGAAGGTCACGGCCGTCCGGCTGCAACGCCTCGTCGTCCCCCTGGAGCCACCGTTCGCGGCGGCCTGGGATCCGGAGCCGCGGCGCATCTTCCCGGTGACGATCGTGCGGGTGGAGACCGACGACGGCCTCATCGGGATCGGTTCGGGCGACACGATGGACGGCTTCGAGACGTACGAGCACCTGTTCGTCGGGCAGGACCCGCTGGCCATCGCCCGCCACGTGCGGGTCCTCGAGACGATCGACTTCCACGGCGGCCGGTACTGGCCGCTCGAGGCGGCCCTGTGGGACATCGTCGGGCAGGTCGCCGGGCTCCCGGTCGCGACGCTGTTCGGCGGGGCGAGCGACGGCATCCCGGCCTACGCCTCGTGCGGCTCGCTGCTCCCCGCTGCCGCGCGTGCGGAGTCGGCACTGCGGCTCCGCGAGGAGGGGTTCCGCGCCATGAAGATCCGGGTGGATCCGCGACACCTGGACGAGGGGCTCGCGGCCGTGGCCGCGACGCGCGCCGCCGTCGGCGACTCGATGGCGCTCATGGTCGACGTCAACCAAGGCTGGCGGATGGCCGGCGACATCGCGCCGGCGCTCGATCCGGTGGCCGCCCGGAACGTGGCCGCGCAGCTCGCGGCGTACGACGTCCTGTGGCTGGAGGAGCCGCTCGCGGGCACGGACCTGCGCGGGCTGGCCGGGCTGCGGGCGTCCGCTCCGGGCATCCGTATCGCCGGTGGCGAGATGACACGGACCTTCACTGAGTCGCTGGCGGCCCTGGACGCCGACGCCTTCGACGTCTACCAGCCCGACGTGGTCCTGGCGGGCGGCATGCTGCGCAACCGGACCGTCGGGGAGCTGGCGCTGGCCCGCAATCGATGGTTCACGCCGCACACCTGGACGAACGGCCTCGGGCTGATGGCGAACCTGCACGTCGCGGCTGGGGTCGGTGGCGGTCCCTTCATCGAGTATCCCTACGACCCGCCGGGCTGGACGCCCGAGCGTCGCGACGCCTTCCTGATCGAGCCGATCCGCCCCGATCGCGACGGGGTCCTGCGGGTGCCGACTGCGCCGGGCCTCGGCGCAGCACTCGACGAGCGCGCCATCGAACGGTACGCCGCATGAGCGGCCGGAGACGACGTTGACGGACATGGATACGGCCGCTGGCGAGGGCCTGCGCCGCCGACGAACGGGCGGCCGCGCCGGTCACGAGCGCCACCTGCTCCCACAGCAGCGGCCGTGGGCCCAGCCGCGGATGCGCTACCGCCCTACCGAGGCGATCTCCGCCGACGAGATCGAGTCCATCCATCTCGCCTCGCTGCGCATCCTGTCCGAGATCGGCATGGACTTCCTCGACGTGGAGGCCCGGAACGTCCTCAAGGCGGCGGGCGCGCACACCGAGCCCGACACGCAACGGGTGCGGTTCGATCCGGACATGGTCACCGAGACCATCAAGACCGCGCCCTCGTCGTTCACGCTGCACGCCCGGAATCCCGCGCACGACCTCCAGCTCGGCGGTGACTGGATGGCGTTCGGGACCGTGGGCAGCCCGCCGAACGTGTCCGACCTGGACCGAGGGCGGCGGATCGGCAACCGCGAGGACTACCAGAACCTGCTGCGCCTCGGACAGCTGCTGAACCCGGTCCATTTCCTGGCCGGCTACCCGGTCGAGCCGGTCGATCTCCACCATGGCGTCCGTCACCTGCACGCGACCTACGACGCGCTGACCCTCATGGACAAGGCGATCCACTGCTATAGCCTCGGCCTCCAGCGCAACATCGACTGCCTCGAGATGGTGCGGATCGCTCGCGGCGTCGACGAGGCCACGCTCGACCGGGAGCCATCGATCTTCACCGTCGTGAACTCGAGCTCGCCGTTGCGCCTCGACGCGCCGATGCTCCAGGGGATCATGGAGTTCGCGCGGCGCAACCAGATCGTGTGCATCACGCCGTTCACGCTGGCCGGGGCGATGGCGCCGGTCACGCTGGCGGGGGCCCTGTCGGAGCAGAACGCTGAAGCCCTCGCCGGCATGGTCCTGACGCAGGCCGTGCGCCCAGGCGCGCCGGTCATCTACGGTGGCTTCACCTCGAACGTCGACATGCAGTCGGGCGCTCCCGCGTTCGGGACACCCGAGTACATGCGAACCGCGCTCATCGGTGGCCAGCTGGCGCGCCGCTACGGCGTCCCGTATCGATCGTCGAACGTGTCGGCCGCGAACGCGCTCGATGCGCAGGCGGCCTACGAGTCGGTGTTCTCGCTGTGGGGCGCGATCATGGGCGGCGTCAACCTGCTGATGCACGGTGCCGGCTGGATGGAGGGCGGCCTCCACGCGAGCTACGAGAAGATGATCCTCGACGCGGAGCTGCTGGGGATGGTCGAGGCGTTCCTGGATCCGGTCGTCGTCGACCAGGACACGCTCGGCTTCGAGGCGATCGAAGGGGTCGGTCCCGGCGGCCACTTCTTCGGCGCCGAGCACACGCAGTCGCGCTACAAGACCGCGTTCCACAAGCCGATGCTCAGCGACTGGCGCAACTACGAGACGTGGGAGGAGGCCGGCTCTCCGGAGCTGCCGGCCAAGGCCAACCGGGTCTGGAAGGAGCTGCTCGCCTCCTACGAGCCGCCGCCGATGGACCCGGCGATCAAGGAAGAGCTGGAGGCGTTCGTCGCCCGCCGCGTGGCCGAGGGCGGCGTGCCCACCGATTACTAGTTGTGGTCTGGCATCGTCCCAGCCACGCGCGATCAGGCGTCTTGAGAGCCGTCGATCGAGACGCCGAGGTTGGCAAGGCGGAACCCCAACGCCTGCACGCTGACTCCGAAGCGCTTCGCCGCTCGCTTCATCGCAGCGTCGTCGGTGATATCGAGGCCGTCCTGACGGACGGCGTCCAGGATCTCTTGCTCGGGCATTAGTAGCTCGGCCGCGAAGGCATTCGCGTCGCGCTCCTTCGGATCGATGGCAAGTGAGCTC